>CALYQH010000105.1 GCA_945283395.1 uncultured Ventosimonas sp.
GCTCAAGAACCATAGACAATACTTGTCTCAATCTTTCCATTAGTTTTCTATAGCTTAGTCCTTGGTCGCTATGCATATAATAGTAGTCTAGGCTTGGCCGTTTGCTCTCACTTGCAAACGTAGCTAACTCGCCATACAAATAAAGTAACTCTTTATAAACCTCTTCTGGATGAGCTTTATCTGCCCGTAGATAATGACGAAGTACTGGTTCTATCCTGTTGATAAGCTGCAACATTAACAAGTCACCAACTTCTGCACTTTGAGTTTTACCACTAGCTCGAATTCTTTCAGCTAATCTATCACCACGATGCACCAACATACTAATAACTTCTTTTAAGGAAGACAACAGGATTGGAGAAGCATGAATATTTAAATATGTGGGGACATACTCAGCGTCTAATACAATATTTTTATCTGTATTACAGTCAATAATATGGCATATCTTTAAACAAACAAAAGCACTATTATTCTCTTCATCTCCTAGAATCAATCTAAAATCTGGTTGACAACAATTGATAGTAATAATATTAGAGTCGACAGTATTAGAGTCTATAACCTCAACTTCCCGCATGACATAGCGAGCTAATACATCTGTTTGAGTAACTTCTCTGGTTTCAATATGATTATCTGTTGTAAGCGGTAATGCTAAATAAACAGGTTTATTATTGGTATTAACAGGAATATCTAAAGCCAATGGTTCCAATTCTTGTTTAATATCAAAGATAGAGCCATCAGGTAAAACCCCATTCGCTTCATTAATAACTATTTTACCCATACTTAAATATTGTGAATCTATTTGCAAGGAAATGAATCCCCACGTATTATTTGAAAATAGCTGAGTACGTATTGCTAATTGATTATTAAAGTACCTATCACTTTGTTGAAAGTGCTGTGGTCTTAATAACATTCCTTCTCGCCAAACAACTTTTTGTAAGCTCATATACTTTGCCCGTCCCTACTGTCTTTCATTCATAGGCAATATTTCATTCACTTTATAAGCTCTAGGATCTGTATTACTATAGATTCCATCACTTGTTAAAATCACATTTACATATAATATTTCTTTAGGCTTTGTTTCAACTACATAGTGCCAAGTGGTATTGGATAAGTCACGATAAGCAGCTACTATCCCAACGTATTGACTATGCGCAGAGACTCTATATCGTAAATGAATACGTTGACGTGGACTTAACTCCATCTCCTCTACTGCTATTAAGTCGTCCCCTAATACACTTTTCGCATCATTATATAAACTGAAAAAATCAGCATTTGTAAAATTTACTGCATTTTTCAACTCATAAATACGTACTACAATCGGTGAAGGTCTACCTCTTAAATCAGGATTTAAATAATCACTACCATTTAAACGAATATTTACTTTAGTTAAATTGGAGTAAGGATTCATCCAAGAACAACCTGATATAAAAAAGGCTATTAAAATCCATGCGATAAGTTTTAGTTGTATCATTTTCATCATATACCTTGACCATTATTCAAAGAGGCTAATAAACGTACTTGTTCTTCATAATAGGTAGTAAAGTCCTTACTGAATAACCTATCACTCCACTCTACATCTTGTTGTAGTAAATTATGGTAACGACAATAAGTACGCCATTTCCAACTATTACCTTTTACTAATCCTTTTTCACCTCTTTGTTCAAACGTTAAAATTAGTTGCTCAGGTGAAAATTGATGAATAACACCTCTTACGGCTCCTCTACAAGCCGCTAATAAGGCTACTTGATGTGCTTGTAAATCTCTAAAAGCCCTGTTAATTGCTTGTTCAGGTGGCAACTGATGAGGATTATGTTCCTTTAATAAATCATTGATAGCACTAGTAGCATCAGCGGTATAACGCAAAGGATTATTTCCGGAGGCTTGTACCGTAGTAATAGGTAATCTTAATTCATTTTTTAATTCAGCTCTTGTCCTTAAACTTTGTTGAATACCATTGATACACTGTTTAAATAATTTAGCAGTACGAATGGCTAGCTGTTCTTTTTCAGCATCCTCTAATTTACTCATATCAACACCAAGCTCTTTAGAGAACAATTCCCAAAAACTAGCTGATAATTTAACGGTAGCCTGCTTTACAGGAGGAGGTGGAACCACCTGCTCTACTACCGTAGCTGGAGCTGGTTGTGTTTCATCTATTAATTTAGGAATTTCTAAAGTTTCTATATCTACTCGCGCATAATCTTTATTTTGCCTCACTTGCTCATTTTTTTTCATAAAATCAGCTAACTCATCCATATCCTCATATTGGAATGGTTCTTGTTCTATAGCCTTAATGGGGTCTAAATCTAAGAAAGCATCATCAGGGATAATACTACCTGCTTCTACAGGTTTCCCTACTACATCTTCAAATATTTCTGGGTTATAAATTAAACGAGCCCTAATATCGTACTCGCCCATACAAAAAACAGCTCCATGCTCGATGGGGAAGGGTTCATTGGGAGTTAGCTTAGAGCCAGTATTTTTTAATAACGTACCATTACTACTGACATCAGTTATATAAAACTGATTATCTCGCGCAGAAATAATAGCATGATGACCAGATACATAACGTTTCGGATCATCAATAATCCAATCGCAATCTGCTGCACGACCAATGATACCACCAGCGCTTTTAAAAGATTTTTTAATGACCGTATTATTGGAAAATTGCTGATCACTAATAATTTCTAAAATAAGTTCCACAATTTTTATCCTTTACTTAGAACCATTATTAATAGTTATAGGAGGTTGTCCTATTGGTCTATATCTATCATCACTACTTTTAAAATTACCAGTACATGCACTAATCAACATATAACATAATATTAATGTGAGAAATTTCTTAACAGTGATCATTTATCCGTTTACCCTCTTATTTAAACTAATATATCTTCTTTAGTTATATTAAATTTTTGCAACTTATATATAAGCGTTCGTCTCGACATACCCAATTGCTTAGCTGTTTTAGTTTGATTACCTTGATTAAACTGCAAACTTTTTAATAAATGTTCTCTTTCATAATTAGCCAAGCTAGCTTTATAGTTATTATCTGAATTTACAGCTTTATTTAACTTAGTGAGCTGTAAATTTTCTTCTTTCAATACATCATCATCTGCTAATAAAATAGCTCTTTCTAATAATCCCTTTAATTCTCTAACGTTACCAGGAAAGGAATAAGCCAATAATTTCTCTCTAAAACCTTTGGTCATAGTGCATTTTTTTCTATCTAGAAACTGGCAGGTTTTTTCAATAAAAAAATCTGCTAATTCAAGTAAATCATTACCCCTCATTTTTAAGGAGGGTAACTCAATAGGAAATTTAGCTAATCTATAATAAAGATCTTCTCTAAAAGTACCCTTAGTAATTTCCTCAAATAAATCTCTATGAGTTGCAGCTACAATACGGACATCTACTTTATAAGTTTTACTACTACCTAATGGCTTAACTTCTCCTTCTTGCAATACTCTAAGCAATTTTGCTTGTAGCATAAGAGGCGTATCGCCTATTTCATCTAGAAATAAAGTTCCGCCATTAGCTTCTCTAAAAAGTCCTAAATAGTCTTTATCTGCACCTGTAAAAGCTCCTTTACAATAACCAAATAATTCACTTTCCAATAAAGTTTCTGGCATGGATGCACAATTTTGCACAATAAAAGGATTATTCTTTCGGCAACTAAAATTGTGGATAGCTTTAGCTACTAACTCTTTTCCTGTACCTGTCTCGCCCGTTATTAGTACAGTATAAGGAGTATGTAAAACTTTGCTAATAAGTAGATGAACGTTTGCCATAGCTTTACTACTACCTATTAAGCCATAATAACCTTGTTCGGTAGCCACTGGCTTAATAACTCTATTATCAGCAGTAAGAGTGGTGTCTTCTTTGATTTGTAACGCCACTAAACGATCATATTGTATTAACATCAATAAGCCAAAGTGAGCTAATGATCCGATTTGGTCTTGCCAGTCAGCGGATTTAACGCTTGCTGCAACTAGTAAACCACAAATATGCTGTTTTTTATTCAAAATGGGCTGTATTAATAAACTACGCCATTGTTTACTGCCTGCCGCTGGTAAGAAATTTTCAGCTAATAATAAGCTATTAATATCTTTTGAAAGGATTGTTTTATTTCTTATAAGACTATATTGTAAGAGTTCATCATTATAATAATCATGTACTGTATCTTCTTTTAAAATCGTTTTGTTATTTAACAGTTGTCCATATAAATAAAGTTTAGTTTTACTTTGATCTAGCAAATACACTTGTATTAGCTCAGCTTCAGTGATGTGAAAACTAGCTAACAACAGGCAGGAAACTAACTGTTTAAGTTGATCTGCCTCTACAAGTTGTGTATAAAATTTAGTTGCTATTTTATCCATAGTAAAACTTTACTCTTTTAATAAAATTCACAAACTACTGTTTTATCTTCATTTACTACTACATTAACTCGTTGTAATTCTTCCTTAGTAGCCATAGCTTCTAACAACTTATTAGTAATCTGTGGCACTATGTATTGATCTAGTAATAAATCAATCAAACGAGCACCACTATCACTATAAGTACAACGCTCAGCTAATACATCTATTAGCCCTTTATCATAAGTAAAATCAAGCTTACGCTGTTTCATACGATTTGCTAAGCGCTCAAGTTTTAACTCAATTAATTCTTTTAGCACTTCCCCTTCTACAGGATAGTAAGGAATAACTTTCATACGACCTAATAAAGCAGGTTTGAAATGATGGCTCAAAATAGGTCTGATGGCATCTTCTAACACTTCTGGTTGAGGGCGGATTCCATCTCTACATAAAGCCATTAACTTTTCACTGCCTAAGTTGGAAGTCATAATGATAATGGTATTACGGAAATTAATTTCTCGCCCTTCGCCGTCGTTTGCGATTCCTTTGTCAAATATTTGATAAAATAAATTCATCACATCTGGGTCAGCTTTTTCTACTTCATCAAGTAATATAACTGAATAAGGTTTTTGGCGGACAGCTTCAGTTAACATGCCTCCTTCACCATAACCTACATATCCTGGTGGAGAGCCTATTAGACGAGATACAGTATGTTTCTCTTGAAACTCAGACATATTAATGACAGTCAAAAATCTATCACCACCATATAACAAATCAGCTAATGCTAAAGCCGTTTCAGTTTTACCTACGCCACTTGGTCCCACAAATAAAAATACTCCAACGGGCGCATCGGGTCTATTTAATCCAGCGGCGGATGTACGTATGGCTTTATCTAAAGCTACAATTGCCTGATCTTGGCCTTTCACCTTTTTCCTTAAATCTTCAGCAAATTGCATCACTTTAATGTTATGCTCTCTTGCTAACTGTTCAACAGGAATACCGGTCCAATTACTAACAACTTCAGCTATTAATCTTGGGCAAACTTCAAAACTTACTAAACTATTATTGGTTTGA
>CALYQH010000106.1 GCA_945283395.1 uncultured Ventosimonas sp.
ATGATAGTAGCGAAACTTATCGACCTTATTTAGTATCTCCTGATTCACTTCTTATTAACTTTAAAGTTGTTCGTATTATCACTCGTTCAGATAAGGATAAGGTACAAATCATTGTAGAACCGCCTTTGCAAGATATAAAAGTAATAAATAATGTTAAGGTAGTGGAACCTAAAATTAAGGGGCGTTGTCCAGTCATACCTGATATTGAGTATGACCCTATAGCACAAGAAAATGGTAGCGTGCAATTAAGTGTCTCAGGAACCATAATCGAAGGTTGTACAGTCCAAAAAAATATATCATTATTTGATCATGATAAATATGCTATTAATATTATTAGGGGGTTCTGGCAAGAATTACTAGGTGGTGAAATTAAAGGAAAGAATCTTATAGATAATATGCCAAAGGATGCTAAGCCAGTTGCTGTGGTATGGTCACCTGATTTAGTGGAGGTAATTAGGGATATTAATAAGTTTAGTAATAATACTATGGCTAAACAGTTATTTCTTACTATAGGTGCTAGAAATCGTAAAGACGCTGATACAGATGATGCAACAGCAGCCTACAGAACCATTTACGAGTGGTTGATACGGAAAGGCATTAACCCAGAGCAGCTTAAAATGGAAAATGGCTCTGGTTTATCAAGAGAGGAACGTATTACTGCGAGAGAAATGGCTGATCTGTTAAAAATGGCTTGGAATAGTAATTATGCAGCCGAATTTATCTCTTCTATGCCTATTATAGGGGTGGATGGTACTATGTATAAGAGATTAAGAAACACGCCTTTAAAAGGTAGAGGGCATATTAAAACAGGGACTTTAAATAATGTTAGGGCAATTGCTGGTTATGTTAGAGATAAAGGGAATAATATGTGGGTGGTAGTAGCTATCCTTAATCATTCTAAGCCTTGGGGGGCTACTGAAGTTTTAGATAATATACTATTAGATATTTATGAACCGGCAGCCAAATAAGTAGTTATTAATAAAGCTGAGGAGGTTAAATCCTTAGCTTTATTTATATCTATAACCAGCCTTTTATTCTAAACCACACGTAACAAGCTAAAGCAGATAAAACCATTAATGTAATACTTAATGGATAGCCAAAAGCCCAATTAAGTTCTGGCATTTCATGAAAATTCATGCCATAAACTGTTCCTACAAGAGTCGGTGGCAGAAATAATACTGCTGCGATGGAGAAAACTTTGATGATACCATTTTGTTCAATATTAATAAGACCTAGGGTAGCATCTAATAAAAAAGTAATCTCACTAGACATTCTTGCATGATAGTCTGCTAGCGATCCTATATCTAATTCAATAGCATGCATTTTTGTTTTAGCCGTTGGTGTTAACCAATCAACTGATTGTTTACAAAAGATCAACATACGTTTAATGCTAAGTAAACTATCACTCAACTTAGCCAATAATGAATTATATTGACCTAACTGTTTTACTGTGCGTTGTAAATCCGAGGTGTGTTGGCCTTCAGTTTCGTCAAATATATTTTTAGATAAATTATTTAATTTACTCTGTAATTTTTCGAGAATATCAGCAATACGATCAACCAATGCATCCACTAGGCTCATCATCAATACATCCGTTGATTTATATATTTGTGGTTGTCTTGCATATTGAGCCTCAAAAGCTCGAAAAGAAGTCAATTCTCCATAGTGTGCACACACTAATTGTTTTTTGTGTAATATAAAAGACAGTTGTGTGAGTTTTGGTGTCGCATCTTGGCTGCCACTTACTACTGATACAATCATACACCAGCCAGCTTTACTCTCAAAGAAACGTGAGGAGTCTTCAATTTCTGCCATTTCTTCGGGGGAAGGGACGTCTATTGCTAATTCATTCTCAATAAAGTGCTCTTCCTCTTGGGTAGGTCGTAATAAATCAATCCAGATAGTATTTGTTGGAACCTTATCTAAAGATAGAGCTACTTGAGTTTTAAATAATCCACCTTCAATTGAATGATATGTAATCATAAAAAATACTTGACCCTATAGTGACTATAACCTTTTTAATGGCTATAAATAAACGTTACCGTTAAAAAATATCTATTAATATGAGTGTATATATGTCCAGAAAATCCCATAATCACTGTTGCGAACATCACTCACAAGATCAAGCTAAAGAATCGCTTGTTGAAGTAAACTATACATTAACTGAACCTCATTGGGATAGTCTATTAATCAAAGATATGGATTGTCCAACAGAGGAGCGATTAATACGTGATAAGTTTCAGGCATTAAGTACTATTGAGCAATTAGAATTTAATCTAATTAAAAGAGTTCTAAGAGTGCGTCACAGCTATAGTAATATTGAGCCAATAGTGCAATTGATTGCAGAACTAGGCATGGAAGCTATACTTTATGATAACACTAATTTAGTACTAGAAAAAGTTTCTAAAAACTCTATTGTTATGCTTATTATTGCAGGTATCATGGCATTTATAGCAGAAACATTACATTATTTAGCTATGCCGAGCTGGTTAGTAGCTATAATTTCTCTTACTACTATAGCTATGGTTGGTATTCATGTTTATTATAAAGGTTTTATTGCTCTTAAAAACAAAACTCTCAATATTAATGCATTGATGAGTATAGCTGTGACTGGGGCAGTATTAATAGGTCAGTGGCCTGAAGCAGCAATGGTAATAGTTCTCTTCACTCTTGCTGAATATATAGAAACTTTATCATTACAAAAAGCCCGTAATGCTATAGGTGATTTATTACAGCTAACACCTAGCTTAGCAGAAGTAGAACAAACGGATGGCTCATGGCAAGAAATAGCTGCCGACTTAGTACCTTTAAATAGTATTGTTAGAGTTAAGCCAGGACAACGGATAGCACTAGATGGTGAAGTGGTTGCAGGTCAAACGACGATTGATCAATCTGCAATAACAGGAGAAAGTATGCCTATTGAAAAGGATATAGGAGACACTGTTTTTGCGGGTACTGTTAACGGTAGCCATGCTTTTTCTTTTAAAGTTACACGAATTGCTAATGATACTACATTAGCCCGAATTATTCATAGGGTCGAAGAAGCACAGGGAAGTAAAGCCCCAACGCAACGTTTTATTGATCAATTTTCAAAATTTTATACGCCCGTTGTTGTTGTTATCGCTTTATTTATTGCAGCCATTACCCTACCTGTTTGGCTAAACTCGGGTGAATTCACAACTGTATGGATATATAAGGCTTTAGTATTACTAGTTATTGCCTGCCCTTGTGCACTAGTTATATCTACCCCTGTGAGTATTGTCAGCGGTTTAGCCCGCGCCGCTAAATTAGGTATTCTTATTAAAGGGGGTAGCTATCTTGAACAAGGTAATAAGTTACAATGGTTAGCAATAGATAAAACAGGAACTTTGACCGAAGGTAAACCCGTGCAAACTGACTACCAAGCCTTGATACCTGACATAGACTTGCAACAACTAGCTGGTAGTTTAGCCTATCACTCGGATCATCCCGTTTCTATAGCTATTGCTCAGGCAACTAAAACTCCTTTCTTAGCTATTGAACAATTTGAGGCATTATTAGGCCGTGGTACTAAAGGAATTATTAATAATACTCAATATTATATGGGGAATTTAAGATTAATCAAAGAACTAGGTTTATCATCTGATTTACTGGTCGATAATTTACAACGTTTAGAACAGCAAGGCAAAACTATAACTCTTTTAGCTACAACAGATGCGGTATTAGCTATATTTGCTGTAGCAGATAAGCTCAAAGAAACTAGTAAAGAAGCTATCGATCAATTACATCAGCTTAATATTAAAGTTTTGATGTTAACCGGTGATAATCAATATACGGCAGCTGCTATTGGTAACCAAGTAGGTGTTGATGAAATAAGAGCTAGTTTGCTACCAGAAGACAAGTTATTGATTATTAATCAAAAAATCCAGCAAGGATTGCAGGTAGGTATGGTGGGTGATGGCATAAATGATACGCCTGCGCTAGCTCGTGCTGATATCGGCTTTGCCATGGGAGCAGCTGGCACGGATAGTGCTATTGAAACAGCAGATGTGGCTTTAATGGATGATGATCTAAGAAAACTGCCAATTTTTATAAGATTATCTAAAAAAACACGAAGTATACTGCTACAAAATATTAGTTTTGCGATAGGTATAAAATTACTGTTTTTAGTCATTACTTTGATAGGGTTTGGCACTTTATGGATGGCTGTTTTTGCTGATATTGGCGTAAGTTTACTGGTAGTTTTTAATGGCCTACGTTTACTAATGTTTAAATAGCTTGTGAATATTATAACGTTATGTTTAGCTTATTAATAATTCGCAGTTGTTTGTTGTAACTGGATAGTTTTTTATAAAATAGCCAAAAAACTTAATTTATTCTATTGTCGCTTGTTATTAGCGAGTAGACATTAATTGGGGAACCAAACAAGTTTTTCTAAAATATTCTAGGAAAGAACGTTTAATAGAAGTTAGCTCTTTATCTTTAGACCAAGCCAAACCAATACTTAATGAATCAATAGGATCGGCTAAATTTTTGATAATTATGCGTTTTCCTTCTAATGACCAAGGACGATAAACTGTATCTGATAAAATAGTAATACCTGAACCATTGCCAACCATGCTTCTGACTGCCTCAATAGAAATTGTGGTTAATACAATATTAGGCAAACGTACATAACTAGCCCAGTATTTTTCAGATACATGTTCTGCTTCATCCACATTCAGCATGATGTAAGGTTCATTCACTATATCGGAAAAAGATATTACCTCGTTATCTACTAATTTATGATTGCTAGGTAACCATAAACGCCTTGGCGAATTAAATAAAATTTCAGTGACTACTTGATCTGAACAAATATTAGAAGTTGATACTAATGACATATCAAAAGTACCGTCTATTAAACCTTGAGTAATATGCTTATGATCTGTTTCAAACAACTTAAGCGTTAATTTAGGATAGACCTGCCCAATTCTTTTTATATGATAAGGTAAAATATATCCCATTACCGTATAACTAGCAGCAATATTAAGTATTCCTTCTACATCATCTTTAGGTAAAGGATAATTTAATGCCTCCTCTACAGCACCTAATATAGAATAAGCATGGTTCAGAAAATGTCGACCACTTTCGCTTAAATTCATGCCTTGTGGAGATCTAATAAATAATTCTACTCCTAATCTATGTTCTAATTCTTGAATAGCTGAGGTAACTGATGATTGCGAGATATGTAAATAGTTAGCTGCCTTTGATACTTTTCCCACTTCAGCTGCTGCTACAAAATACTTAATTTGCCGTAAAGAGATTGACATTATTTATTTCCATTATCGGTTTTTCCGAAAGACCTATATCTAATAATACTTCTTCCCAATAATAATAAATTATTGTATCTTAATCGCCATTAAGTAGTTAGTTAATAGTATTGAAT
>CALYQH010000107.1 GCA_945283395.1 uncultured Ventosimonas sp.
ATCAAACTTTTGAGCTGTTTGTCTAGCAGTACCTGGCATGAGTTGCATTAGCCCCATAGCTCCTGCATGAGATTTTATTCGCTCATTAAAAGCGCTTTCTTGGCGCATAATTGCAAGGGCCCAGTTAGGACTTATAGAGCGGTTTTTTGACTCATTAATTACTATATTTTTATAAGCAAGCGGGAAACGTATATTAAGATCATCCCAATAGTTAGTGGTGGCTAAAGTTCTTATAGCATAGTAATAGAATCTCATATCATAAGCTAATTGAGATAGGGCTAACATCTCTTGTTTACTAAGTTGACGTGCTACATGAGACCATTCAAACCAAGCTTCTTTATCCATTCCTCTTAATTGAAACTCTATAGCTCTTTGCACCGCAGCAGAGCTTTTCACTTTCATAACTAATGAATTATTGACAATAATGGGATGATTATTGAAATTGTAATCGACACCTATTCGTTGAGCCGCTAAAAAACCATAAAAGTCTCGTTGTTTTGCCAGTTGCTTATAATGTTCTATTATTTCTGGGGCTTTAGGCGTAACTATCTCAGCACTGCGAATTTTCCAGTAAGTCCATCTATTAGAATTAGCCAACGATTCAGGTAGCCGTTCAATAAGTTGCAGTGCTTGCTGCCAATAACCAAGACGTAACAATAAACGAATATGCCATTCAGAAACATCGTTATGATCTAAATTAGCATCATATTGAGCTAAAATAGGCAAAGCTCTAGCATCAAAACGACGAGCAAAGGTTAAGCCAATATCATTAGCTAAAGCTATTTTCTGTTCCTTAGTAAAATTTAATCGTGTCCCATAATATTTAAGCATTTGTAGTGCTTGCTCAGGATCTTTACGGGCTAGTCGCCTTAATCCCAGGCTTATAATTTCTGAAGTAATATTATCTTTAGTTTGAAAATTACTAGTTTTACTAATTAATTCAGGTGATTGTGCCACATTGATTAGTACTTTAGCTTGTAGTTGTGTTTCTCCAGTTAGTTGATTGGCTAAATGATTCGCTAATTTGTATTCTTTGGCTTCTACTGCTAACTTGAGGCGTTGCCAACGCATTGTATTTGTTAGTTGCCCTTGTTGCTGCCATGTGTTGAAAACTGCATCACAAGCATTAGGTTGAGAATAAGGTTTTAACCAAAGTTTTTGGGCAAGCTTATTAGCCTCTAAGATTTTTTTATGTTGATAAAGATATTGGGCATAAAGACAGTCTAATTCAGAGAAAGTTTCGGGTTTATAATAAGTTAAAAAAGTATTCCATTCGCCTCTTTGTGCCACTAAGCGAAGCCACCGCATTTCTAACCACTTAATATGAGGTAGATCTGCATGTTCCTTAAGAAACTGTTCAACCTCTGTGTTAGGAGTAACGGCTAATCTTATATTTAGTTCCATGTAAGCAAGATAAGGCTCCAATGGGTAGTCTGCTAAGGCTTTTTTATAGCTATAATAAATAAGAGGATTACCTTTTGTTAAAGCTTTTTTAGCTTCATCATAATAGTTACGTTGTTCTTGTAAAGAAGCTGCTTGTAAACTAGCACTAGCAGTTAGAAAACATGCAAGAATAAAGCAATAAAAGAGTCTTTTATTCATATATATATACAAGTAATGTACAGGAAATTTTAAGTTACTAGTATAGCTTAACTTAACACAATTACCTACCAAGCATATTTGTAATAAATAAATATTAAATATTTTGCTTATAAGATATGCCTGTTAAACTAATTAGCTTGATAATTGGAGATTAATATGGCTTTACTTAAATTTACCAACGTATCTCTTGCCTATGGCTTAATACCTTTATTAGATAAGATATCTTTTGAAGTTGATAAAGGTGAGCGAGTTTGTATTATTGGTCGTAATGGTACAGGTAAATCTAGCTTATTAAGCCTTGTTAAAGGAAACAGTTTTCCTGATGATGGAGAGATTTGGCGTGCTCCTAGTTTAAAAATAGGAGAACTTCCACAAGAATTACCTAAGGCAGATGAGCGTATAGTATTCGATGTGGTTGCTGAGGGTGTAACAGGTGTGGGTGAATTGTTAGCTCGTTATCACCAGCTAAGCCAGCAAGTCGATGCTCATAGTCTTAATGAACTAATGAAGGTACAACAAGAATTGGAGGCAAAGGATGGCTGGCGGTTACAACAGTTAGTAGATACTACCTTAACTCGTTTACAACTACCTGCTGATAAAACTTTAGCTAATTTATCAGGTGGTTGGCGACGACGAGTATTGTTGGCTCAAGCATTAGTGGCTGAACCCGATTTGCTATTGTTAGATGAACCTACCAATCACTTAGATGTAAGAGCTATTGATTGGTTAGAGAATGCGCTAAAAGATTTTAAAGGAGCGATACTTTTTATTACTCATGATCGCGCTTTTTTACAACATTTAGCTACTCGAATAATAGAGTTGGACAGAGGACATTTAATAGATTGGCAAGGCGATTATACGAGTTTCTTATCACATAAAAAGCAACAATTAGCTGCTGAAGAAACGGCTAATAATTTGTTTGATAAAAAATTAGCTCAAGAAGAAATCTGGATTAGACAAGATATTAAGGCACGTCGAACACGTAATGAAGGACGGGTTAGAGCTTTACAAGCATTACGCCAAGAAAGATCAGCGCGAAGAGAATTGCAAGGTAAGGCTAGTTTTCAAGTTGATAGCGTTGAAAAGTCAGGTAAACAAGTTATCATAGCGGATCATATTTCATTTGCTTATGCTGAAAATCAATATCAGTTGCAAGACTTCTCTACTATCATTCAAAGAGGAGACAAAATAGGACTATTAGGAGCTAATGGCACGGGTAAAACTACCTTACTTAAATTGTTGTTAGGAGATTTAACACCTACTAGCGGACAATTAACCTTAGGTACTAAGTTAGATATAGCGTATTTTGACCAATTGCGCGATCAGTTAGAAGAAGATAAAAATGTCTTAGATAACATAGCAGAGGGACGAGATTTTATTAATATTGCAGGTAAAGAAAGGCATATATTAAGTTATTTAAGTGATTTTTTATTTAGCCCCCAACGAGCTAGAACTCCTGTTAAAGCTTTATCGGGTGGTGAACGGGCTAGATTATTATTGGCTAAATTATTTAGTAAACCTGCTAATTTATTAGTAATGGATGAGCCTACTAATGATTTAGATATTGAAACATTAGAGTTATTAGAAGAGGTTTTGGCTAAGTTTACTGGTACAGTATTGATTGTAAGTCATGATAGAGCATTCTTAGATAATGTAGTAACCAGTATGTTAGTTTTTGAGGGACAAGGGCACATAACAGAGTATATTGGAGGATACGAAGATTGGCTACGACAAGGAGGATCCCCAAAATTGCTAGGCTTTAAGGGAGAACCATTGTCAGCTAGCACTCTTGCTGATGATAGTAATAATAGTCCGTTTGGTAATCCTCAAACTAAAAAGGCAACCAAAAGAAAACTTTCTTATCATGAGCAACGTGAATTAGCTGCCTTACCTAGCCGTATTGAGCAGTTAGAAAAGCAAATTGCAGAACAACAGCAGCAAATAAACGCTCCTAATTTTTACCAACAAGCTCCTCAAGTCACAATAAGTGTTTTACAGGAGCTTGACCAAATGCAAGCTGAATTAGATAACTTATTAGTGCGCTGGACGGAGTTGGAAGAGTAATAGTTATAAGTAAGCCCAGTTTTAACTGGGCTTATTAATCTTTACTTTTTGAAAGTACCTAGAATGTCCCAAGGGTATTCAGTAATAATACGTAACTCATTAATATCATTTGCAAATCCTTGTGAACGATAAATTGCATAGCGCACTCTAAAGCTTAGGTTTTTAGCAGGGCCAGTTTGCACAACATATTTAGCCTCCATGTCGTGCTCTCTTTCTGTCACTTTGCCACCTGCTTTTTTGCCATCACGTAGGTAAGAAGAAATATTATCACCTCTTAGGTAGCGAGTCATAAAACTTAGACCTGGAACGCCATATTTGCCCATATCAAGATCATAACGAACTTGCCAAGAGCGTTCATTTTCACTATTGAAATCAGAATATTGAACAGAATTTGCTAAATATATAGCACCACCACCATCAGCTCCATAAGGGTCACCAGGACCATCACCAGTAACACGTTGATGAGCTACAGAAAATTTATGACCTGCTAATGCATAATAGAGTTGTAAACTCCAAACCTTAGAGTTAAGTCTGTCTCCATCATTCTCTGCTTTACTTAGTTGTTTAACTGGGCCATGACTTTTAGTATTATAATAATTAAATGCCGCGCCTACTGCTTGATCATTATTAATAGGAAGGTCATAGTTAAGTCCTAAATATTTCTTTTTCCAAATATCTGCTAAATCAGAATAATAGACAGAAGCTGATAGGTTGGGAGTAAATTGATAAGTACCGCCAATAAAGTCAGCACTTTTTAATCCTCTGCCATGCTTATGGCTACCTATTTTATAGAGCTCCCAATCATTTGATCTAGAATCTTTATAACTCTGATTCATAGCTTCTAATGTGGTAAAATGGCCGACATTAAGGGTTAGATTTTTTATCTCTTCACTAGTAAGTAAAAAACCTTCTGCCGTTTCAGGGAATAAACGCGCATCATCGGTGCTAAATACAGGAGTATCTACTCTTTGACGACCATATTTTAAAACGGTATTAGATAGTCTGGCCTTTAATGCACCACCATATCTAGCATAATTATCGTCAGCTTTCCCTCTAGGTTTATGAGAGTTAATTGGCAATAAGCCAGTGCCGTTACGTCCTTTACCACTATCTAATTTAACTCCATAATAGCCATAAGCATCTACCCCAAAGCCAACTAAACCTTGTGTAAAACCAGATTTGTAAGTTGTAAGAAAGCCCTGTGCCCATTCTCTTCTATAACTTTGTGCATTTCTCTTAGCACCATAGTCATTATGACTAGAATTACGGAAATCTCTATTAAAGTAATAGTTACGAAGTAGCATCTTCAGATCGCTTCCTTCTAAGAAACCATCTGCCTTAGCTTGTGCACTTTCATTGAATATTGATTGTGTTGTTTGAGTATTTGTTGGAGTGTCTTCTGCATGTCCACAAATGGGTATAAATGCTAAAATATTTAAAGCAAGTAGACTTAATTTGTTGTTTCCCATGTATTTCCCCTTTTTAAATAAAACTAGTTTACTTCTCAAATGTTTTATTAATTATTACAAGATATTGCAATTAAAAGTGTAGTGTGTTCATCAAAAGAAGTCATCTTTATTACTACTTTTATTCATTAATTTGTCAGTTAAAATATTAACTTATTTGGCTAACATACTAACTATAAAATTAGTGTGCAGTAATAAACCCACATCACAAGTTTATTAATTTACCAAAATACTTAGCTATTTTAATAGATATGTTTATTAAAG
>CALYQH010000108.1 GCA_945283395.1 uncultured Ventosimonas sp.
TCTAATTTGTTAATGTAGGCAGCTTATGTACGGGAACGAGCACAATAAATTAACTATACCTAATTACCTAAAGCTAATAATCTTAACAACATACAATAAATGGGGGTTATACCTATTCCACCAGCCACCAATACTGTATGTTTGGCTGCTTCATCTAACGCAAAATTATTAATGGGATTAGATATTTTTAATTCTTGCCCTAACTTAAGTTCTTTATGAATATAGGCAGAGCCTCCTTTGCTATTAGGGTCTAACAAAATACCTAGCATATAACGATCTTTATTTTCTGGAGAATTCAATAACGAATAACTTCGTATTAATCCATTTGGCAAATGTAAATCTATATGAGAGCCAGCCGTAAAAGGCTGAAAATGAGTGTTTTCTACTGGATTCAACTCAACTGTTACTATTCCTTTTGTCTCATAGCGCAAGCCTCGTACAAACGCCATTTGATAATCAGACATATTTCTTACCTTTTCTATTTTAATAATACTGACAACTACAGAACTTATTAATATGAACGGCTAGTAGTTGACATAGGTTATTTATTAGTTGTAAATAATTACCTGGGTTGTTAAAAGCATATTGTAATAGTTAATGCTAGTATCAGGCAATGAATACCTGTAACTTATCAAATCGTAAGTTTATTACTTATTTAATATTTAATCTAAGCAAATGATTATAACTATAAGGTTTGGTTAAGAAAATAAAATGACTTTATTAACTTTCTGATTACCAAGAAACCCTTAAACTTGCTGATAGTTTTAACTGTCCAGCGGTAGTTTTTATTAATATAATAGATAAGGTATTAAACTAGGTTAATGGTTTATACTAAATAATTTTAGTTACTAACATAACTTTAAACAGCTCGTTTGCTCTGAAAATTAATTCAACTTATCCATCTATATTATCTGGCTAAAGAGCTAAAACTTATAAATAACTTTTCAAAAAAAGCGTATAATTACGTTTTAAAAGAAACTAATTATAATTTAATTAAATGTTTTAACATATATTTCATAGTAATAGGTTAGCCCAATTATGAGCTGTAACAGCATATTAGCCACTAGTGTGGCTTTAATTTTAAGTGTTATTTCTAGCGGCATTTTTGCAAAAAATGTAATGACTAATCAAGCTGCTGAGCAACTCCCTACCACCACCAAACCACTAACATCAACGCCTGTGTCCCCGCCTCTTGATAAAATGCATTTAAATAATTCTAATGCTTATGCATTAGATATGTTGCGAAACTTTAATCAGGCTAGTGGTAATAATAATCTTATTTTTTCTCCTACTAGTTTACAGTTTTTATTAGCTATATTAGGTAGTGCTAGTAATAACCCTGCGTTACTTAAACAATTGAATTTTGCTTGGCATGAACCTTCTACTATTAATATAGATACCATTAATGAACAATTAACTTTACGTAGCCAGTATATTGATAATCCTTTAAACTCAACTCATAAATCAAGCTTTCTCACTATAGCTAATGGTTTATTCATTAATATTAAATATCACATTAACCCTGACTATAAAACTCTCATTCGTAACTATAATGCCGATATTGTTAATCTCGATTTCACAAAAAGAAATGCAGTTGCCACTATTAATAACTGGGTCAGTAAGCAGGCTAAAAGACAAATTCCAAGCATTATTGATAAATTAACCAATGCCAAGTCAACTGCTATGGTCATAGTGAATGCTATTGCCTTTGAAGGGCAATGGCCTAAAGGCTATTTTAATGTAAAACATACTAAACCCATGCTATTTAATGGGCTAAAAGCCAAAAAGTCCGTATTAACTATGCGACAAAATAATTTAGTGCACTATTATGAGGACGACAATTTACAAGCAATTTATTTACCCTACGAAGGTTCTCAATATAGTTTATTTGTCTTACTGCCTAATTCTAAGGAAAAAGACGCTTTAGATAATCTACTTAATAAGTTAGATATTGATTATTTTAATAATATCCACAATGGTTTTTTTAATCCCCCTAAAGGTATTCCCTACAGTGGCACTCTATTCTTACCACGTTTCAAAATTACCTATAATAATCAAGAATTGCTTGACCAAAGTAAGCAGCTGTTAGGTGTTGATCTTAATGTTGTTACCAATCAAGAAGCTACATTTAACAAAGCATTACTAATAGATAAACAGGATGCTAATTTGGTAGTAAGCCGAATGGCTCATAAAGCTATTATTGAAGTCAATGAAAAAGGCACTAAAGCGGCCGCCATCAGCGCTGCTAAATTAACGCTAACAAGTGCTCAACCTACTAGACAAGCTGTAAATTTTACCATGAAAGTAGATCACCCTTTCATTTATGGAATCATAGATAATCAACAACAATTACTTTTTTTAGGCACCGTTAAATCTTTATAAGGGCATTGCATAGTTGCTATATGGCTCTATTTTGAGCTTCTTTTACATCGTAAAAACTTAACTGGTTATAGAACTATCAAGCTAATATTAGTTTAAATTTATTCGCTTGTTTTGCTTAAACTGAGCTATTTCAATTAACCCCATATCTTTTAAACAATTATTTTTAACAAATCATAGAGCGCAAAGCTAGCTTGCAAAATAATTAGATGACCTATAACATTAAAGTCATTATTTAGCTTTATAGAGCCTAGAAGTATTAGTTATACTTATAAAGTATAAAAGTAGTTAAAAATTTAGTCTGGAACTATTATAATCTTTAGTTCTTTCTTCGTTTTCAAAGGCTTAATTGCTCCAATATTATATTGAGGATTATATAACCCATTATGAGCGCGCAAACCCCTACTCTAACAGGACTACCAAGGATATTTGTAGATCATAAAATTGCCTCTGAGAATGATATTCGACAAGCAATAAATCAATCAAAAGTAGAAAATATCCCATTAGTTACCTATTTAGTACAAAATAAAATAGCTGGTGCACGAACCATTGCTAATGTTATTTTCGAACAACTAGGATTACCTTTATTCGATTTAAGCAGCCTACAAATAGATAGCGCTCTTAGGTCTGTCGTGAGCGAAAAACTGGCGCGTCAATGTAGAGCTATCCCTCTATGGAAGCGAGGCAACAGCTTATTTCTTGGTATCTCAGACCCTTCTAATCAACAAGCTTTGCGCGATATTCAATTTAATACAGGGTTACCTGTTGATGCTATTTTAGTTGAGGATGACAAGCTAACCAATCTATTAGATAAATTTTTTGATACGCAAGAAGCTTCTAGCATTAGTAGCTCTAATTTGCAGAGGGCGGGACAAGGTGATGACGAAAAAGAAGATGAATCTATCGTTAACTTTGTTAATCAAATGTTACTTAATGCTATCCGTATTGGTGCTTCTGACTTACATTTTGAACCCTATGAAAAAATCTATCGTATCCGCTTTCGATGCGATGGTATCTTGCAAATTAAATCTCGTCCTCCCGTTGAATTAGCTCCGCGTATTTCGGCTCGCTTAAAAATTATGTCCGATATGGATATTTCTGAACGGCGTAAACCGCAAGATGGCCGTATTAAACTGCAACTTTCTCAAAATAAGTCGATTGATTTTCGGGTTAATACCTGTCCCACTTTATGGGGGGAAAAAATCGTATTACGTATTTTAGATTCATCCAGTGCGCAAATGGGTATCGATTCATTAGGTTATGAACCTGAACAAAAAGAACTTTATTTGGAGGCGTTAAGTCATCCACAAGGTATGATTTTAGTGACAGGACCAACTGGCTCTGGTAAAACGGTATCTTTATATACAGGGCTGAATATTCTCAATACGCCTGATGTGAACATTTCTACGGCAGAAGATCCTGTCGAAATTAATCTAGAAGGTGTCAATCAGGTTAATGTTAACCCTAAACAGGGCATGGACTTTGCGGCAGCTCTTAGGGCTTTTTTGCGGCAAGATCCAGATATTATCATGGTGGGAGAAATACGTGACCTTGAAACAGCAGAAATTGCCATTAAAGCTGCACAAACAGGACATATGGTTATGTCAACTCTACATACCAATAGTGCCCCTGAAACATTAACACGATTACTTAATATGGGAGTTGCTGCTTTTAACGTAGCGACTTCAGTTAATTTAATCATTGCTCAACGTTTAGCTAGGCGTCTCTGCCCACATTGCAAACAGGAAATGGATGTCCCCCGTGAAGTACTTGTTAAAGCAGGTTTCCCAGAAAATAAAATTGGCGACTTTACCCTTTACGGTCCAGTAGGTTGTGATCGTTGTAATAATGGCTACAAAGGTCGGGTCGGTATTTATGAAGTAATGAAAATTACCCCTCCCATCCAACGTATTATTATGGAGGAAGGTAATGCGTTGCAAATTGCTGAAGAAGCAAGAAAAGAAGGTTTTCCTGATTTGCGAACATCTGGCCTCAAAAAAGTGATGGAAGGCCTCACTAGCTTAGAAGAGGTGAACAGAGTAACATTAGACTAATAAATGCTTTGAAACTATAAAATTATTGATATTTATCATATTAGCTAAATTATTTTTTAGAAAGGTATCCTCTAATTAATCCTCTATTTATGTTAAAATTAGCGAATTAGTATTAATTAGTAAAGGATTTGGTTGAAATTAACATGACCAAAAATACATATAAATGAGGTGGACATGGCTCAAGTATTAAAAACACGCACTTATATATGGAAAGGTGTAGATAAGGCTGGTAATAAGCTCAAAGGGGAATTGAATGCAACAGATCCTACTGTTATTAAAGCTATACTCCGCAAACAAGGTATTACTGCTAAACTGATTTCTCGTAAATTAGAGTTAGGTATAGGTGGTAAAATCAAACCTATCGATATTACAGTATTTACTCGTCAACTGGCCACTATGATGAAAGCAGGGGTGCCTATGATACAAGCATTTGAAATCATAGCTGAAGGCACCGAAAAACATAAACTTAGAGAATTAGTTGATGGAATGAAACAAGAAATTGCGGCAGGCAATAGTTTTACTAATGCCTTAAGGAAGCGCCCCCTTTATTTTGATGAACTTTATTGTAGCTTGATTGATGCAGGGGAGAAATCAGGTACTTTAGAAGTGCTATTAGACAGGGTAGCAGGATATAAAGAAAAAAGCGAATCATTAAAGAAAAAAGTTAAAAAGGCTATGATTTATCCTGCCGCTATTTTGGTAGTAGCCTTTGTGGTATCAGCTATTTTGCTAGTAAAAGTAGTACCACAATTTGCTGACATATTTAGAGGATTCGGTGCCGAGTTACCTTGGCTAACCCAAAAGATAGTAGATGCTTCTGAATATTTACAAAGTAATGGCTGGAAAGTTATTGTAGCTCTCATTATCTTATTTTTTATTATTAAAGAATGTT
>CALYQH010000109.1 GCA_945283395.1 uncultured Ventosimonas sp.
AGCTGCATTTATTTGAAAACATTTCGCCCCATTTTCATTTTCTACTATTTCATATACGCCCGCAGGACAGTAACGTTGAGCTGGTTCGTCATATTCTGGTAAGTTTTGTTTAATGGGAATTTCAGGATCAGTCAATTTTAAATGACAAGGTTGATTTTCCTCATGAGTTGTATTAGATAAAAATACAGATGATAAAAGATCAAAGGTGATAATTCCATCTGCTTTAGGATATTCAATTTTATTTGCTTCATTAGCTTTCTTAAGCGTTTCAAAATCTGGTTTTACATCACGGAGAGTAAAAGGCATCCTGCCAGCAAAAATATTTTGATCTATAAAACTAAAGAGACCCCCAAATAAATTACCAAACTTATGAAGAGCAGGACCAAAATTTCGAGAACGGTAAAGTTCATCATAAACCCAACTTTTTTTAAAATTTTCGGGATAAGCTGTTAGTTCATCGCCTCTACGCCCAGCCATTACAGCATCAAAAGCAGCATCAGCAGCGAGCATGCCAGACTTCATAGCCGTATGAATGCCTTTAATTTTTGAGAAATTTAAAGTACCCAAATCACAACCAATCAATACACCTCCCGGAAATATCATTTTAGGTAGTGCATTTAAGCCTCCTTTCACTACGGCTCTTGCACCATAACAAATACGTTTTCCTCCTTCTAAATATTGTCGAATAGCCGGATGCAACTTAAAACGTTGAAATTCTTCAAAAGGTGATAAAAAGGGATTTTTATAGGAAAGATCAACTATCAATCCTACTGCTACTTGATTATTTTCTAAATGATATAAAAATGAACCGCCATGACTTCCTTTAGTTAGAGGCCAACCTGTACTATGAATGACTAAACCAGCTTCATGTTTAGCAGGATCTATTTCCCATAACTCTTTAATACCTAAGCCGTAATGTTGTGGATCAACTTCAGCATCTAATTGGTAGTGATTAATAAGTTGCTTTCCTAAATGACCTCTACATCCCTCAGCAAAAAAAGTGTATTTAGCACGTAACTCCATACCAGGAGTATAGAGTCCTGCTTTAGGATTACCATCCTTATCAACACCCATATCTCCTGTCAATACCCCATACACCTTATTATTGTCATCAATTAACAATTCTTGAGCTGTAAAACCAGGATAAATTTCCACATCTAATGCCTCAGCCTGCTCAGCTAACCAACGGCAAAGACTACCTAATGAAATGATATAATTACCATGATTACGCATGGTCTTAGGAACGAAAAGATTAGGAATTTTTATAGCATTTTTGTCGCTTGTTAACAAATAAATATCATCACGCTTTACCGGAATATTGAGCGGTGCACCTTTTTCTTTCCAATCTGGAAATAATTCTTGGAGTGCTTTAGATTCAAATACTGCCCCAGATAAAATATGGGCACCTACCTCTATCCCCTTTTCCACTACACAAACGCTTATCTCTTGGTTTGCCTCTGCTGCTTTCTGTTTTAGTTTACAAGCAGCTGAGAGTCCTGCAGGCCCTGCGCCAACAACAACGACATCAAACTCCATGAATTCACGTTCCACAATATTCTCCTCACAGCGTTTAATCAAAAAATAAAAAGGATCTAGCTATAATCATTTTATGATGATCTTATTATGCTAACTAATAATTACCTATATTTTTTAAGAGTCAATATTCTAACAATAAAACCTCAGGTACTATATTATAGCTTAAGTTACAAACATCTTAAGCTATCTTATAGCTTTCAGTAGCAAATTTTACAAATTGACTACTATAAAGACTAACTGCTAATGAAGTTGCTTAAAGATACACTAAACAATTTTATTTACTTGATAGGTTTAAGGTTTAGCCTAGAAATGAGTAGCTAAGTACCCTTACTTACTAGATAGCAATGTATAACGTTACAACATGCAGTTATAACCTATGTATCCAAATAGCTAACTCTATTAACAAATCAAAAAAATAAATCCCCAATGCTATATTTTCAATTCAAATAAGATGTTAGTCTTTAAGTAAACAATAAAATATGTTTGGATGAATACTATTCATAATATTATGATGCTATAAATGCCTTATAAATTAGCTAAAGCAGACTTAATTTCTTTAACTCTCATAGTAATCAATCAATTACAAGCAAACGTCAATTTATCAAGGGGAACTGGCAGAAAATAGTTTAAAAACGCAGCCTTATCCGCTAAAACTTATGATCAAGTATCTGCAACGGTCTAACCTATGCTTGAATAATATTAATATGCAAGCTCTTATAGTCTATAAACCAAAAACATGAACTAATACTATCTTTTAGGTTATACTTAAACTCTAGTAACCTATTCCTTTCCCTTATTACTTATTTATAAATTAATTATTTTCATGATTATGCAAACCCCAACTCTATTATGGCTAGTTGTCAGCATTGTTGCTATTTTGCTAGTGGTGCTTGGCTGTATAATTTATTTTCTATATAAGCAATTTAGTAAAACTAATACTGAGCTACAGGCTTCCAGACAACAACTTCATCAGATTTATGGACAGTCTGAACACCTTAAAGCCCAAAATGGACAACTTATCAAGCAACATCAAGATTTGGATATCAGCTATCAAAACTTACAAGTTAAATTTGACGATTTACAAAATCGTTATGGGATATTAACCAATGAATATACTCAAATTACCACGACCCTAATACAAAAGGAGCAACACTTTGCTGAACAATTAAAATTATTAGCTGATAATAAACAACAATTGAAATTAGAATTTGAACAATTAGCCTCACAGATTTTTGAAGTTAAAAACAACAACTTTACAGTACAGAGTGAGCAATCACTACAAGCATTACTTAGGCCTTTCCGTGAACAAATAGACAATTTCAGACAACAAGTTGAACAAATACATCATGCAGAAACGGTTCAAAAAACTCAGTTAAGCGAAGAATTAAGATTTCTAAAAGAACTGAATCACCAAATCAACCAAGAAACACATGAACTAACAGTCGCCTTAAAAGGTGATAAAAAAATGCAAGGCAATTGGGGAGAACTGATTTTAGAAAATGTGTTAGAACGTGCTGGCCTTGCTAATAACAGGGACTATTTTTTACAAAAATATATTCATACACCAGAAGGTGAGGCTCAATTACCAGATGTCATTATTCAACTTCCTCAGCAAAAACATCTAATCATAGATGCTAAAGTGTCATTAAATGCCTATGTTAAAGCCATTAATTCTACAAATGAAACTCAGCAACAACTAGCTTTGAAAGAACATATTAAAGCAATAACTTGTCGAATTAAAGAGTTATCTGAACGCTTTTATCACAAATCCCCTGATCTAAATACACCTGAAATAGTCATTATGTTTATTCCTATTGAACCTGCATTTATAGAAGCATTTAAGGCAGATGAAAATTTGTTTCAAAAAGCAATAGAAAAAAATATTTTAGTAGCAACCCCTACTACTTTATTAGCCAGCTTAACTATTATTAGACAACTTTGGCGCTTAGAAAATCAAAGTCGTAATACTTTAAAATTAGCTCTGTTAGCTAGTAAGGTCTATGATAAGCTAAGAATATTTTTGTCAAGCATGGACAATATTGAAAAAGGCCTAAATTCTGCCCAAGAAAATTATCAGAAGACTAAAAAACAATTACTAGCAGGCAAAGGGAACCTTGTAAAACTTGTAGATGATTTTGTGGAATTAGGTATAGCTGTAAAAAATGAACTCCCTGAAGAATGGCAAGATAAAGCTAAATTAGAACTTGAACATAAACAATTCTAATAAAAAAGGCTACCTTAAGTAGCCTTTTAAACTTTTGTTAATTTAAAACTTATCAAATACATAAGTATAAGTCGTAATAATTCGATTCTCATCTAAATTATTTGCCGCACCAGAACGGAATGAAGCATTCATCCAAGCAAATTCAAGATTTTTGAAAAGACCTGATTGGATTTGGTAAGCAAGTTTAAAGTCGCGTTCCCATTCTCTAGTTCTATCACCATTTGCTTTACGTACTTGACTGCCTTTCAAATATTTAACAGAGGCCGTTAACCCAGGTAAACCAATTTCTTTAAAGTCATAAGCATAACTAGTAATCCAGGTACGCTCACCGGCACTTAAAAATTTACCAATTTGTGAATCTGTCCATAAGTAAGCAGTAGCTCCACCAGCACCGCTCCAAGCTGTCCCTTGGTTTAGGAACGGAAAATTACTTTTTCCTGATAAACTCTGATAACCTGCAGTTAAAGAATGACCTTTCAATGAATAGGTAAATAAAGCACTCCATGTTTGATTATCTACTTCTCCTTTATTTTTATAACCTTTTATAAGATAGCCATCAGATCGGCCTGATACACTAGCATTTTTCCCATCTGAGTCGTTATAAAAATAACGTAAATCTGTACTTAATTTACCAGCCGGTAAACTTAAATTATGTTTTAAACCTAAAAAGTTCTGTGTATAAAAATCCTTTAAGTTCGCATAGTAATATTGTAAAGTTAAATCTTTAGTGGCTCGGTAATCGACCCCACCGAAATAAAACTTATTACTAGCTACCCCTTTACGGGCTCCATCTACAGACAATGACTCATTATTAGTAGAGGCACGACCTTTAGCATGTTCTAATTTACCTCCAACAAAAGTAAAATTATCTAATTCGTTAGAGGTTACCATGCCGCCTTCATAAGTTTGAGGTAATAACCGCCCATTATTAGCAATAACCACAGGTAAATTAGGCATCAAGGTACCATATTGAGCTACTGTCTTAGAGAAACGTACCTTAGGTGCTATACCAAAACTACCAAAATCATTTACCGCTTTGCCATTACTTTCAAGTGGAAACATAGTTCCTGGAGTTCTATTCACATGAGCTTTATTAGAACGACCTCCACCATCAAGCCGAAAGCCAAACATACCTATAGCATCTATACCAACCCCAACAGTACCTTGAGTAAAACCAGATTTATAATCGAGAATAAACCCTTGTCCCCATTCCCTAGCTTGGCCAGTATAGTTTTCCCTATTATTATTGTCATAATAATAGTTTTTAGCTGTTATAGTTAACTTGCTATCCTCAATAAAACCATGCTCTTCAGCCACTACCTTAGCTGATAAGAAAGGTAAAGAAAAGGTGGTGGTGCAGATAGTTAATAGAAATACTTTTTTCATCACAAATAACCCTAAACTATTAATTTCTCATCAGTATGGATACTACAATGTCAAAACATTTTATACAGTACGCACATCTTAAGCATATATAAAAACGTAAAAGACTATTGGCTTATCAAAATTTCATTTAATAAAACCAATGATACAGAGTAATATTACGACAATTACTATTATTT
>CALYQH010000110.1 GCA_945283395.1 uncultured Ventosimonas sp.
AGCAGCCATGGATAGTCTCAATCTAGAAGGTAGAGAGGGTATTATCCAGCTAACAACTCAGCCACCATTGGATATTGCTAAGCAAATTAGTTCATTAAATGCTTATCCTTATGGTTGTGCAGAGCAAACCACAAGCCAGCTTTATCCTTCTTTGTATGCTAATGCTGAATTGTTAAAGCGTCTTAATATTACTACTAATCAAACCGATCAAAAGCGGCGTAATGCAATTGAAATAGGAATAGGTCGTTTATTAGGGATGCAACGTTATAATGGCTCCTTCGGTTTATGGAGTAGTGATAGTAGCGAAGAATACTGGTTAACTGTATATGTTACAGATTTCTTACAACGTGCTCGTGAAAGAGGCTATTCAGTACCTGACGTAGCATTACAAAAAGCTATTAAACGTTTACAGCAATACCTACAAAATAGTTCGGAGATAGAACCTTATTATTCTGATAGTGTAGATAAAACTCGTTTTGCTGTACAGGCTTATGCTGGTTATGTATTAGCTAATAGTAAACAAGCCCCATTAGGAGCATTACGTAATCTCTATGATAAGCGTGATAAAGCACCTTCAGGTCTTTCTTTAGTACAGTTAGGTGCTGCTTTAAAACTAATGGGAGATGGCGTAAGAGCCGATCAGGCCTTGCAAGAAGGTATAGCCAAACAAAGAGATATACCTAAAAGATATTGGTGGATTGGCGATTATGGTAGTAACATAAGAGATGAAGCTCTTAAATTAAGCATAATACAAGAGCATAATTTATTAGTTGAAAAGCAAATATATCAAAGATTGTTTGATTTAAGCCAACAAGTAGCCAATAAGAATTGGTTGTCAACACAGGAGCGTAACTCATTATTCTTAGCTGGTTATAGACTAGCGCTGACACCTGAACAAAATTGGCAGGCTGAAATTGAAGTCGCAGGTAATAAGCATAAGTTAAGCAATAAGCAGCCCACTTATAAATTCTCTGCGCAAGAAATGCAAAAGATTAATACCTTAAAAGTGGAAAATAAATCAGCTGATGCAAGACTTTACCAAACAGTCAATTTATCTGGTTATCCTAAGCATGCACCTAAAGCTACTTCTTATGATAGTTTAACTATCAGAAAAGAGTATTTAGACTTATCAGGTAGAACTATTAATTTAGCTCAAGTTAAAAGTTAGACTTCATCTTTATACTGAGCAACGCATTACTGATGCATTAGTAGTAGATTTGCTACCAGCTGGATTGGAACTTGAAAATCAAAATCTTGCCCAGTCATCAGCTAGTCTAAAAGATGCTGCAGAAACCATTAAAGAGTCTTTAAAATCTATGCAAAAAGCTCGTATAGCTCATCAGGAGTTCCGGGATGATCGTTATATAGTTCAATTAGATTTAGCTTATGACTATAGTAATAGGAGAACGGATTTACTTTATTTAGCAAGAGCTGTCACTCCTGGTGAATACTTAGTACCACCTGCTATCGTTGAATCTATGTACCGTCCTAATTGGCAAGCTACTAGTGACGCACCCTCTTTATTGGTAGTTAGACCTCGTTAATGTTCTGCTGCTAGAAAAAAGGCGTACTCTGTACGCCTTTAAATTAGGTGAGAATAAATTTGGGTATTTGGCGTTTTCTAAAAAAATATTGGCGAATTTGGTTTGCAATACCTTTCTTTGTTATAACATTGTTATGGATAGCAGATAAATTATTCCCGCTTCCTATGCCTGATGAAGGTATGGCTAGGCTAGTGATGGTACGCCTTTGTGGCGATTTGCTGATAAACAAGGTGTATGGCGTTACCCTATTAATATTAAGCAAGTGTCACCCTTTTATATTGAAGCATTACTTACGTATGAAGATAGATGGTTTTATGATCATCCAGGGATTAACCTCATTGCACTTGGAAGGGCTTTTTGGCAAAATTTAACAGGTGGTAAAATAATTTCTGGCGGTAGTACTTTATCCATGCAGGTAGCAAGGCTAATAGATCCCCACCCCCGTAGTTATTGGGGAAAAATCCAGCAAATTTTTCGTACTATTCAATTAGAATGGCATTATTCAAAAGATGAAATTCTTACCTTTTATTTGAACCGCGCGCCCTATGGAGGAACTATAGAAGGTATAGCTGCTGCAAGTTGGACTTATTTAGGTAAGCCACCTAATCAGTTAACAAGAGCAGAGGCAGCATTATTAGCAGTTTTACCACAGGCCCCAAGTAGGTTAAGACCCGATCGTTATCCACAACGTGCCAAGTTAGCAAGGGATAAAGTTCTAGATAGATTAGGTGACTTTGCTATCTGGCCTAAGCATATAATTAATGAAATAAAACAAGAAAATATCTTTCTAGCTGAACGGCAAGAACCACAAATGGCACCTTTATTAGCAAGACGGCTTTATAATGAAAATAAGACGGCTGTAATAGAAACTACTATAGATGTTGGTTTGCAACGTCGTCTAGAAGATTTATTAAAAAGCTGGCAAATTAAATTACCCGAATATACTTCTGCTGCTATACTAATAGTAGATCATCAAACAATGCAAGTAAAAGCCTATATAGGCTCAATAGATATTCAGGATGAAAAAAGATTTGGCCATGTTGACATGGTGACAGCTATTCGCTCTCCTGGCTCTACCCTGAAGCCTTTTTTGTATGCAATGGCAATGGATGAAGGATTAATTCATTCTGAATCATTATTACAAGATGTCCCAAGACGTTACGGTAATTATAAGCCTGGTAATTTTTCAGCTGGCTTTATTGGTCCCGTTTCTGCTAGTGAAGCTTTAGCTATGTCCCTTAATTTACCAGCTGTACAGCTATTAGAGGCTTATGGTCCGAAAAGATTTTATGGTGAGTTAAAAGGAGCGGGAGTTAAGTTATTATTACCCGTTATGTCAGAGCCGAATTTAGCAGTTATTTTAGGTGGAGTAGGAACAAATCTTGAGAATTTAGTGGCAGCTTATAGTGCCTTTGCTAGGAAGGGTAAAGTAGCTCAACTAATCTTTAAACCAACTGATCCATTAGTTGAAAGACCTCTAATATCAGCTGGTTCCGCATGGATTATAAAGCGTATCCTAGCAGGCCAAACACAACCTGATAGAGACCCTAGAGCACGGCTAGTGCAAAATAATATTTTAGCTTGGAAAACGGGTACTAGTTATGGCTTTAGAGACGCTTGGGCAATAGGTGTAGGTCCTCGTTACTTAATGGGTATTTGGATAGGAAGACCAGATGGTACGCCAGTGCCTGGTCAGTTCGGCATGGCCTCTGCTACTCCACTATTATTGCAAGCACATGATTTAGCCATGAGTCACAATACCAATAAAATTCAAATGCTTACTGAAAGTACACAACCCAGTAGTGTCGGTGTAGCTGCTATTTGTTGGCCATCGGGACAACCTTTAGCTATTACTGATACAAACTGCCGTAAAGAAAGATTTGCTTGGACCTTAGGCGGTCTGACTCCTCCTACTTTACAAGCAGCAGATCAACCATTGGGAATAGGAATAAGTCAAACAATTTGGGTTAATAAAAAAGGATTACAAGTAGCTGCTGATTGCCCAGAAGCAACCCCAAAGCGTATAGACCTATGGCCTGCACCACTGGAGCCTTGGTTGATAAGCAAAGAAAGACGTACCAGACGTTTACCCAAAGTTGACACAACCTGCCCACCTTTAACTTTATCTTACTCCTCGCCTGTGTTTATTGTTGGAGTTAGACAAGGTGATAAACTTCGATTACCTGCTAGCAATAAACAACCCTTAGCATTAAAACTTTCTTCTTTAGGTGGTGCAGGGCAACGTTGGTGGTTTTTAAATGGGGTATTGATTAAAGAATCAGCACCTGATGAAGCCTTTGATAAAGTTTTTATGCATAAGGGTAAGCAACAACTTACCTTATTAGATGAAATAGGACAAACAGCAACTATTGAATTTTCAATAGAATAAAATGCTATACTTTCCAGTAAGATAATCATCAATTAAATATCCATGCAAAAATTACTAAAAATTATGCAATCTATATACAGTTTTTTTAGAAAACTTGTTAAATATATTATCTTTACGGTAGTAGCGCTCTTGTTATTATCAGTATTATTAGTCTTGAGTCTGCGATGGATTAATCCTATTACAACAACCCTGATAGTTGAACGTAAAATCGAAAGTTGGCGAACAGGCCAGCCTATTAATATTTTAAGACAATGGAGAGGTCGCTATCAAATAGCAGATGATCTTAAATTAGCAGTCATGGCTTCAGAAGACCAAAATTTTCCTTTTCATCACGGCTTTGATATGGAAGCTATAGAAAAGGCACTTAAACATAATGCCGAAGGTGGAAAGTTAAGAGGGGCTAGCACTATTAGTCAGCAAGTGGCTAAAAATATCTTTTTATGGTCAGGTCGTAGTTGGTTCCGTAAAGGTTTAGAGGTGTGGTTTACGGCATGGATAGAGGTTTTGTGGACAAAAGAGCGAATCTTAGAAATATACTTGAATAGTGTTGAATGGGGAAATGGTATTTTTGGGGCAGAAGCAGCTGCACAATACTATTTTCATGTTTCTGCTAGAGATATAACTAGACAACAGGCTAGTTTAATGGCTGCCGTATTGCCCAATCCTAGAATTTGGAATCCTGCACAACCTATAAGTTACATCAAAAAGCGTTCGTTATGGGTACAAAAACAAATGAATAACCTAGGAGGTAATGCATTTATAAGAAAATTAAGATGTGGTAATAACTGTCTCTAAATTAATTTAATTAGGTAAAACAACTTTTGAAAAAGGATAAAAATACTAAAAACCTATATTCTTAAAAATGCCTAAATGTCATCAATTTAATTATTATTTCAGTTTCTACATTGTTTTAAAATGAAATATATCTTATAAATCATTAGATTATCAAGGAGTAGTGCACGTTTACAGCTATTATTTCATCCCTTGGCTGTCTTTAACAATTATTTACTATCAAATTACTGTGCTTAAATATGTTAGATAAATAAGATAATGGATATGCAATAAATAATGAAAAGATTTACTTCAAGAGTTGCAAAAAAATACTACGGATTGCTTAAAAATTAGAGCAGTAAGTTGAGTGTGTTAATTATAAGTAGTGTGACCGCAATAACTATTTAAACACTTGTTAAAACAAAGGGATTAAAAAACTGTTTCCGTATTCGTTCATATGACCCTTATCATAATATAAGGGTTTTTTATTTTTACTACCTAAACATTTACCTTGTTTACAGAGAAAAGGTGTAGGATCTAAGATAACAGCATTACAATCAGTATCTAATACGTT
>CALYQH010000111.1 GCA_945283395.1 uncultured Ventosimonas sp.
ATATCCTTATTAAAGAGCTATTTTAACAGCTAGTTATTAGTGACTAAAGACCTATTATTGTTAGTTTATTAATAATCTTTAGTCAGCTGTTTAAAAAGCGTGTTAGGCTATTATTTATCAAAACTAATTAAGCTTTTGCCAGTCATTTCTGGTGGAATAGCCAGCCCCATTAAGGTCAACATGGTTGGCGCCACATCGGATAACACTCCCCCTTCTCTAATATGTAGTTTTCTAGAGCCAACGTAAATGAGTGGGACTAATTCGCAGGTATGAGCCGTATGTGCTTGGCCTGTAGTGTCATCACGCATTTTTTCTACATTGCCATGGTCGGCCGTGATTAATACCTCGCCCCCTACAGTGTTAAGCGCATTGACAATTCTTCCTAAACATTGATCTAGACATTCTACGGCTTTAACGGCTGCATCAAATACTCCGGTATGCCCTACCATATCACCGTTAGCAAAGTTAGCTATGATAACATCATAACGTTTTTGTTCTATAGCTTCGACCATTTTATCGGTTACTTCTATAGCGCTCATTTCAGGTTTTAGATCATAGGTTGGCACTTTCGGAGAAGGAATTAAAATACGATCTTCTCCTTCGTATGGTTCTTCTCTTCCGCCAGAAAAAAAGAAAGTAACATGAGCATATTTTTCAGTTTCAGCTATGCGTAATTGAGTTTTTCCTTGCTTAGCTAGGTATTCTCCTAACACGTTATGCAATGAGTTGGGAGGAAAGGCACATAAGGTATCTATAGTGGCTGCATATTGTGTGAGCATCACAAATCCAGCTAGATTAGCTATGCGTTGTCTTTTAAAACCAGTAAAGTCATTATCAACAAATGCATGCGTTAGTTCTCTTGCTCGATCAGCACGAAAATTCATAAAAATTACTGCATCTCCATCGTGGACAGGGGCAACATCGCCTATCCGAGTGGCTTTAACAAACTCATCGCTCTCTCCTCTAGCATAGGCATTATGTAAAGCAGTAATAGCATCTTTAGCTAAGTATTCAGCTGTATGATCTACTATCAGTTCGTAAGCCGCTTGGATACGATCCCAGCGATTATCTCTATCCATCGCATAATAGCGACCTATCATAGTAGCAATACGCCCTTTGCCTAGTTTAGCTAAGTGGTTATTCAATTTATTAAGTGAGGTTTCGGCACTTTTAGGCGGAGTATCCCGACCATCTAAAAAAACATGTAGGAAAATATGGCTAGCCCCTTTTTTTACTGCCATGTCAGCCATAGCTAACAAGTGGTCTTCATGGCTATGAACGCCGCCTGGAGAAAGCAAGCCCATAATATGAACGGCTTTGTGCTGGCTAATGGTTTTATCTAATACTTGATTTAAGACAGCGTTTTCGAAAAATTCACCATCGGCTATCGCTTTGCTAATACGGGTTAAATCTTGATAAACAACTCTACCTGCCCCTAAGTTCATGTGGCCCACTTCTGAATTACCCATTTGCCCAACAGGTAGTCCTACATCCATCCCGGAGCCAGAAATAAGGCTATGTGGCTGGCTAGCAAGTAGTTTATTATAGTTCGGTGTGTTAGCTGCTGATATAGCGTTGTATTTGCTTTCTGTGCGATGACCAAACCCATCTAAAATAATTAGCACTAAAGGCGAAGTAGTATTAGACATAATCACAATCTCTAATGAAATAATAACAATAGTGTAACCTAAGATTATAGTAAAGAGTGGATAAAGATAGATAGATAATATTTATAATTCACCAAGAGGTTAACTATTGGTAATAAAAAAGATAATGTTAGTTTTTATAATAAAAATAACTATTAAAGGTGTAGATTATTGTTTTGCAACCTATAATGTTAACTAGTAGACTAATAGATAAAGGAACAAACATGAGTGCAGAATTAATTAAGTTTTTACAAAATCCCGCGCTTTATAATCATCCAGTTGAACAATTTCAAGTCATTGAAACGCATATTTCGTGGTTGATTTTAACAGGTCCTTATGCCTACAAGATTAAAAAGCCAGTAGATTTTGGCTTCCTTAATTTCACTCAGTTAGCAGATCGCAAACATTTTTGTGAAGAAGAGTTGCGGTTAAATCAACGCTTGACCCACGATCTTTATTTAGAGGTATTGCCTATAACTGGCTCAGTGACCAAACCACAATTAGCCGGACAGGGTGAGCCTATTGAATATGTATTAAAAATGCGCCAAGGTCCTCAGCATCAATTGCTTAGTCAATTGCAGGCAAGAGGTGAATTAAAGGCGGAGCAGATAGATGAGTTAGCTAGTCAGATTGCCAATTTTCATCAACTAACGCCTAAAGTAGCCCTCGATCTCCCTTTTGGTTCTCCAGAGGTAGTAATGGCCCCTGTGAGACAAAATTTTGAGCAAATTAGGGAAATGTTACCTAAAGATGAAGCAGGTTTATCCCAATTAGCTGCGTTAGAGGCTTGGGCAGAAGCTACTTATCAGCGCTTACAGCCACTATTAGCTAAACGTAAAACTGAAGGTTTTGTAAGAGAATGTCATGGTGATATTCATTTAAATAATGCAGCTGTGCTAGATGGTAAGGTAGTGCTTTTTGATTGTATAGAATTTAATCAACCTTTCCGTTTAAGAGATGTGGCTAATGATATTGCCTTTTTAGTCATGGATCTTGAAGATAGAAAACTTAATGCCCTAGCCAATAGATTACTTAATAATTATCTTGAACAGACAGGGGATTATGAATCACTGCAATTGATGAGCTTTTATAAGGCTTACAGGGCAATGGTAAGAGCTAAAGTAGCGTTATTTAGTTTAACTCATGTAACAGAGCAAAGCGTGCAGCAAGCTATTCTTAGTCAATATTATAATTATGCCAATTTGGCGGAGAGCTATACCTTTATTCCTCATCGCTGTTTATTGATTACCTCAGGTGTTTCTGGGGTAGGAAAAAGTTATGTTGCGTTACAAGTAGTTGAACGGTTTGCAGCTATTAGGGTGCGCAGTGATGTCGAGCGCAAAAGATTATTGGGTGCTAGCACAGCTAAAGAACAACTTTATAGTGCCCAAGCAACTGAACAGACTTATCAAAGGCTTTATAAATTAGCCAAGATAAGTTTACAAGCAGGTTACATTACCGTTTTAGATGCAGCCTATTTAAAGCAAGCAGAGAGGATGAGAGCGCTTAAGCTCGCGGAAGAACAAGGGGTGCCTTTTATTATTATAAACTGTGAAGCACCCTTATCTGTTATAGAGCAACATCTTAAACAACGCGCTTTGGCCGCTGTTGACCCGTCGGATGCCACCTGGCAAGTAGTCAAACAACAATTGGCAAGTAAAGAACCCTTTAGCCCAGCAGAGAAAGCGGTAAGCTGTACAATAGCAACGGATAACGAGAAAAGCATTAATATTTTAATAGATTTTATTAATGAATTATTGTAAAGCGATAAAAATATATATTGATTTTTTGCTTGCAAATGATAATTATTATCATTAATATGATCGCAAGTTGTTTGAAAGAGCAACTGGCAAGTCAAAGTTTTCTACTGCATTTTAGTAGTTTGGTTTGTCTCCTCATCAGGCTAATCACGGTTTTTACCCAGCTTTTGCTGGGTATTTTTTTGGCTACATTTTTTAATTAGTCATTAGTTGTTGACGGACAAATCTGAGCACTGTATCTGTTTTAGGAAATATTCCACGCCATAGATAAAAAGATTCGGCAGCTTGTTCTACTAACATCCCTAAGCCATCAATTATTTTGCCCGCCTTGTGTTGTTTTGCCCATTGATTGAATAGGGTGGTTTCTTTGCTGTACATCATGTCATAGCAAATAGTTTTACCTGCTACAATGAGTTGCTTTGATAATGGGGGAAGTTGGTTAGTTAAACTAGCTGAGGTAGCATTGATAATTATGTCCACGGGTTCAACAAGCTCTTGGTAAGCATGCGCTGCAATGTTACCTAGATGTTGCGTAAGTTCTACTAGCTTGTTGGCCTTTTCTACGGTGCGATTAGCTAATAAGAGTTGGTAAGGTCTAGCCTCTAAAAGGTATTGGATAACTCCTCTAGCCGCACCCCCTGCGCCAAGTAATAAAATGGTTTTATCTTTCAGCTCAACTTTAGCATGTTGCAAATCTCGTACTAATCCTATGCCATCGGTATTATCACCCAAAAGAGTGCCATCGGGTAATTTTTTTAAGGTATTAACAGCACCAGCTAATTTTGACCTAGGAGTGAGGGTATCTGCTAAACGAAATGCATCTTCTTTGAAAGGAACAGTAATATTACAACCTAAACCGCGTTCTAAAAATTTTTTAGCTACCTCTATAAAATCATCCAAAGGTACCAAAATGGGTTCATAACTCATTTTTTGTGCCGTTTGTTGAGCAAACAAACGATGAATAATAGGAGATTTACTATGTGCAATTGGGTTGCCAAAAACAGCATAATGATCCATTGATATACTCTCTTTAAAACATTATATAGTTAGCCAATTACGGTTGGTAAGGAAATAATTTGTTAGTGCCGCTTCTGGGGTATTATCCTCTGGTTGCCAATCATACTCCCATCGCACTTCGGGGGGAAGTGACATAAGGATGGATTCGGTTCGACCACCAGATTGCAATCCAAATAGAGTACCTCTGTCATAAACTAAATTGAATTCAACGTAGCGCCCGCGGCGATAAGCTTGAAAAGCTCTTTGCTTAGCCGTAAAAGGGGTATTTTTGCGGCGCTCGATGATGGGCAGGTATGCTTTAGTATATGCAGCCCCAATAGCTTTGATGAAAGCAAAGCAGGTATCGAACCCCCATTCATTTAAATCATCAAAAAATAAGCCACCTATTCCTCTAGGCTCTAAACGATGTTTAAGATAAAAGTATTCATCGCACCATTGTTTAAAACGAGGGTAAACATCAGCTCCAAAAGGCTTACAGGCTTCATAAGCAACTTGGTGCCAATAAATGCAATCTTCTTCCACCGCATAATAGGGCGTTAAATCAAATCCTCCGCCAAACCACCAAATAGGTTGGCATCCTTGTTTTTCTGCAACAAAGAATCTTACATTGGCATGAGAAGTAGGGATATGAGGATTTTCTGGATGAATCACTAGTGATACCCCCAAGGCTTGAAACTCTTTTCCTGTTAACTCTGCTCTATGAGCTGTCGCGGAAGATGGCAGGCGCTGGCCATACACATGGGAGAAATTAACACCGCCTTTCTCAATCACCGCACCATTACTGATGGTTCTTGTCCGTCCACCACCGCCAGCTTGTCGATCCCAAGC
>CALYQH010000112.1 GCA_945283395.1 uncultured Ventosimonas sp.
GTCTTGATCGCAAAAAGCTACATAGTCAGCCCTACTATATTGTATTAATTTCATAAAGCTAGCACCATAACCAAGATTTACCCCCTGCTCTACTAATTTAATACGCTGATCTAATTTACAAAACTTACTTATAATAGAAAGTGTATTATCAGTTGAACCATCATCTCTAATATAAAGCGTCCATTCTTTATAGCGTTGCATTAATAATGAAAATAATTGGTTTTCTAAATAATTTTCCCCATTATAAGTCGACATAAGAATATCAATTGCCATTGTTATGCCTCAAAGCTTAGGTAAAATTTGAATTAATCGTTTGATAAATAATAACGTTTGAAGATATTTATTACTTCCTAACTCTAGCTGAATACAAAAAAACTCAGTCAAACAAGCTAACGGACTATTACAACTTACTCCGCCTTTAGAAAAATAACCGGTACATTTATTTAAATATATCAATTTTGCTCCTTTGGCAACTGCATTTAAAATAAACAACTGATCAGCTAAAATAGGATATTTACGGGAATAATAGCCATATTGTTCATGTAATGATCGCCTTATTAATAGGCCAATAGAATGACTTGCAATGATAGCTGCTGCACCATTTTTAGTAACGCTTCCACCTTTTGGCTGTAGTAAATTACCACCACAATTGATAGTAGTAGCTACAAAGTCTATATTTTCCTCCAATGCTTCATGGAAAATAGCTATAGCATCTTGATAAAAATAGTCATCTGCACCTGCTACCACATAATATTGATTAGTGCATAATCTTATTGCCCTATTTAATGCATCATAAATACCAAAATCTGGTTGAGACGTTATTTTAATATCAAGATTATCAATGTTTTTTAATAATTCTAAGGTACCATCAGTAGAACCACCATCTGCTATTATCCATTCAAAATTTTTATCAGTCTGCTGTCTTAAACTGTTAATTAATGTTGGTAAATTGTTTACCACGTTAAAAGTTGCCGTTATAACACTAATCTTAGATTTAGCTGGTAAATTAACGTCCATATTTATCCTCTAAACGGGTAATATCATCTTCTCCTAAATAAGCACCTGACTGTACTTCTATTAATTCTAGAGGTATTTTCCCAGGATTTTCCAAAGAATGAATTTCTCCAATAGGAATATAAGTAGATTGATCCTCAGTTAATAGGTAAGTATCATTGCCTTTAATAACTTTAGCTGTACCCTTTACAACTACCCAATGTTCTGCTCTATGATGATGTTTTTGTAAAGATAATTTAGCCCCTGGTTTAACGGTGATACGTTTAACCTGATACCTTTCCCCTATATCAATAGCGTTATAAAATCCCCAAGGGCGGTATACTTGAGTATGTTGAATAACTTCATTACGGTTGGCTTTTTGTAATTTTTCAACAATGGTTTTAACTTGCTGAATTTTACTTTTATCAGCCACCAAAACAGCATCTTTAGTTTCAATAATAGCTAAGTTATCAACTCCTAATACAGTTACTAAACGGTCAGTTGCAAATACTAAACTATTAGTGGTTTGCTCAGCCAATACATCGCCTTGCAAGCTATTACCTTGTTGATCTTTTGCCATTACATCCCATAGAGCTGACCAAGAACCTATATCTGTCCAACCAGCTTGAAGCGAAACTACTGTAGCTTTAGCCGTTTTCTCCATAACCGCATAATCGATGGAGTCGGATGGGCAACTAGCAAAAGCTTCTTTGCTGACACGCAGAAAATCCATATCTGGCTGAGCCATAGTCATAGCTTTATCACAAGCCTCGTAAATATCAGGACGAAATTTTTTTAATTCAGCTAAGTAGCAACTGGCTTTAAACAGAAACATGCCACTATTCCATAGATAACGTCCTGACTTTATATATGAGTGAGCTTGTTGTTGGTTAGGCTTTTCAACAAACTGGGCTACATGATAGGTGTCATCATCAATTGGCTTACCTTGTTCAATATAGCCATAACCAGTTTCAATTTGGGTGGGTACTATCCCAAAGGTAACCAAATAATTTTCTCTAGCCAATACTAACGCTTTCTTGACAGCTTGTTCAAAAGCTTTACTATTATTAATTAAATGATCGGCTGGTAGGACTAGTAAATATGCATCTGGATTTTGTTTAATTACATCAAACGCAGCTAATGCAACAGTAGGTGCTGTATTTTTTCCAATAGGTTCAAGTATAATTTTTGCAGTTTGTTGTAACTGCCTTAACTGCTCTGCTACTAAAAACCTATGTTCCTCATTACATATTATAATAGGCAGGTTCTTTTCAACCGATTGCAGCCTAGTAATTGTTTGTTGCAAAAAGGAATACTGACCTATTAATGTTAAAAATTGTTTAGGTCTAGCTTGCCTAGATAAAGGCCATAATCTAGTTCCTGATCCTCCAGCCATTATTACAGGGACTAGCTGATTATTTGCCGCCTTTACCATAAAGATAATTCCTCATTACCAGATTTGTCTGCTAATATTATAATGACAATAACATTTGATTTAGACAAATTTTTCAATATCCATTTAATTTTTATTTAATAGATCACATCTATCAGGCTAGAAATAATCTCATACTCTATATTGTAAATAATAAAATACAATCATTAAAACTGAGCAAGCAACTGACTATAATAGAAATTTACCATATAAACAACAAACTTCTATTATTAATTCTTACTTATCCACATATGATCAGGTAAACTAAACAGCTAATTTTTAGTTAGGCCAGCTATGCTTGATACTTCCCTTAAAAATCAAATTCAACAGGCTTATTCTAGTTTCTTAGAAGCAAAAGGTTTAAGGCCGCGCTTCGGGCAGCGATTAATGATTGCTGAAATAGCAAAAGTTTTTGGCAGTATAGTCAGTGATGATAAAGGGCAGCGATCAGGCCATCCTGCAATATTAGCAATTGAGGCAGGTACAGGTACAGGTAAAACAGTTGCTTATAGTATTGCCGCCATTCCTTGTGCCCTATTCAAAGAAAAACAGCTAATTATTTCCACAGCAACCATCACTCTTCAAGAACAGATAATTTACAAAGATTTACCTGATATTGCTAAAAATACTCCGCTTAAATTTTCTTATGCGTTAGCTAAAGGACGAGGTCGTTATCTATGCCTTAATAAATTAGATCGCCTTTTGCAAGCTGATCAGTTTGTTACAGAATCACTTTTTGGTGAAACTACTGAAACAAGCATTAAGCAGAGTTCTCTAAAACTTTTTAAAAATATGCTAGATAAGCTAGCAGGAGGCCAATGGCAAGGAGATAGAGATACTTGGCAAGAAGAAATTAGCGATCAAGAATGGCAAATGCTTGCAACAGAACACGGTCAATGTACTAATAGGTTATGTACTAACTTTAGTCAATGTCCTTTTTTTAAAGCTCGCCAACAACTTGCAGATGTAGATATTATAGTAACCAATCATGATATGGTATTGGCTGACCTAGCGTTAGGTGGTGGAGTCGTGTTACCCCCTCCCCAGCGTAGCCTGTATATTTTTGATGAAGGACATCATTTGCCAGATAAAGCTATTAACCACTTTGCTCACTTTACACGTCTGCAAAATACCTATGATTGGCTAGAACAAATCAATAAAACATTAGTAAAGCTTATTAAGCAATATGCACCCTATAGTGAATTTGGCAAAATATTAGAAAAAATACCAGAAATGATAGTCTCTCTTAAAGAAAAACTTTATTTCATGCTTACTGCTTGTAAAGAGCTTTTTTCTAAAATTAACCACCTAACGGCTGAACATGAGATTCCTACCTATAGATTTGAGAATGGCATTATTCCAGACAATCTGATAGACATTGCCATTGAGTTAAAAAAAGGGTTTTCTGCTTTAGTAGATTGCTTATCAAGACTGACAGAACAACTTAAGCAAAATATGGAAGGCAAAATAACCATCAATATTCCCTCCTATTTAGCAGAAGATTTGTATCCGGCTTTTAGTGCTTTGCACAATAGAGCTGAAAAAAATTGGCAACTTTGGCAAGTTTTTACGTTAACTGATAAAGAAGATAAACCTCCTTATGCTCGTTGGCTAACCCTATCTAATCAAACTAATTATTTAGATATTGAAGTAAGTGCTAGCCCTATTTTAGCAGCCGATACCTTAAGACAAACTTTATGGAATACTGCTTATGGTGCCGTGCTTACATCCGCAACCCTTATGGCCTTAGGTAAATTTGATCGCCTCATTATGAGAACAGGTCTTCCTGATACCGCCATAACTTCTGTAGTACCAAGCCCATTTCAATATGCAGAAGTGGGGATACTACAAATTCCTAATTTATCTACAGATCCAAACAATGCTAAAGCCCATACTCAAGATATTATTGATATTTTGCCAAAATTAACTAACAACTTTAAAGGTTGTCTTGTGTTATTTTCATCTAGGAAACAGATGTTGGACGTCTTTGATGGTTTATCAAGTTCTTATCAAAACTCTATATTACTACAAAGTTATCTTTCTAAGCAGGAACTTATTAAACAACATAAAATTAAAATAGATCAAGGAAAAACAAGCATTTTATTTGGCTTAGCTAGTTTAGCAGAAGGACTAGATTTACCAGGACAGTATTGTGAACATGTTATCATAGCCAAAATTCCTTTTGCTGTTCCTAATGACCCTATTGAGGCTACGTTAGCTGAATGGATTGAGCAACGAGGTGGTAATGCTTTTATGGAGATTACTGTCCCTGACGCTTCCCTACGCCTAATTCAAGCTTGTGGCAGATTGATAAGAACAGAACAAGATAAAGGCATTATTACTTTATTAGATAGGCGTATTATAAATAAAAGTTATGGTAAGGCGTTGCTTAACGCACTTCCACCTTTTAAAAAACAAATACATTAATAAAAACATTTGTTTTCATCAAGTAGGAAAAGTAATAGATAATTTTCATTGCTAATAGTAGAAACTAAAAAAAGTAGGTAATTTACTTGGCTAGCATTCACAAGAGATATTTTAATTTTATATGTAGGCGCGTGACATAAATAAAACGTTTTTCTGACATAAATGAGAGTGTCTTCCTTTTTCATATTGTGAAAATGTTTTTAAATTTTAGCGCTTAAGGCCAGTTTAGCTATGGGTATTCACTCTTTCTAATATTTCTTAACCTTCTATTCCACCTTAAAACTGAAGTCATGCGCTTGGTAACTGTTTAAATTACCTCTTACAGAATTAATTATTGGCTCACAATATAAGCAACCTGTAGAAAATGCTGCACAAAAGAATTTAAAAATATTAGAGCAG
>CALYQH010000113.1 GCA_945283395.1 uncultured Ventosimonas sp.
AAAAGACTATCGGCCTGGTGACCGTTCTCGTCGTGAAGATGATAGATATTTATTATTAGAGGCATTATTATCTGCTAGGGAACGTTTGTATATAAGTTGGGTAGGAAGGAGTATAAGAGATAATAGTGAGAAGCCGCCTTCGGTATTGATAAGTCAGCTAAGAGATCATTTGGCGAGTGGCTGGCTGTCGGCTAATAACGATAATTTATTAGATGGTTTAACGCAACTACATCCATTGCAGTCTTTTAGTAAGCGCTATTTTGTTAATGATCATAGTTGGTTTAGCTATGCTAAAGAGTGGTCAGCAGTTTATCAATCAGAAAAGTCAACAGATATAGCTAAGCCTTTGGCCTTTTTCCCTGCTGATAATGTTTTAGCCTTAGAGGAGTTAGCTAACTTTTTAAAACATCCCGTTCGTTATTTCTTTAGTCAAAGATTGAAGGTAGCTTTTACACAAGCTACTGACTTTTTGGAAGATAATGAGCCTTTCAAGCTAAATGCCTTGCAAATCTATCAAATAACCGATCATTTATTACAGAATGCGCTATTAGCAGGAGGTGATAGTGAAAAGATCTTGGCTGTATTAAATGAACAAATAACCCGCTTACAGGGTAGTGGGCAATTACCCTTGGCGGGCTTTGGAGAGCATTATGCTAATAAGTTGTTAAGTAGCTTAACGCCTTTGTTAGAACAGCATAGTTTATTACTTGCTCCCTATGCAGCAGTGGCTAACCAATTAGCTATTCATCATAGCTATCAAGATATAACAGTGCAGGGCTGGCTAACCAATGTTTATCAAACTAATGAAGATTATATTAGCTGTTTTACGCTGCCTACTAAGTTATTAGTCACCGTTAAAGAGTTCAATTGGCGGCAACTTATTACCCCTTGGTTAACCCTTTTAACAGCTAATGCCACGGGCTACATAACTAGATTGCTAGTATTAGGCTTAGATGGTTATATGAGCCTATCAGCTATGGCTGTTAATGAGGCTAAGAGTTTGTTAAATAAGCTATTAATTAGTTGGCAAACGGGGATGCAACAACCTTTACCAGTGGCAATTAGAACCTCCTTTGGATGGCTAGCTGATAAATCACTAGAAAATGCCCAAAAAGTCTATGAAGGTACTGATTACTCAGCCGGAGAATGTCAGCAAAGTAGAGTATTGGTAAGGCAATATCCTGATTTTGCTGTACTTAATCAAGATAGTCAATTTGAGATTTGGTCAACGGAGCTTTATCAAGCTATTCATCAAGCTCCATGGAAGTTTGTAACATATTCAAGTAATGACTAAATTATCTTTATGGATTAATTCTGGTTCATTAATATAACCTAAAGTTTGGCTAATCTCTTCTGAGGCATGACCGATAATCTTTTTCGCATCCTCAGCATTGTAGTTAATTAGGCCACGTGCTATTTCTTCACCCTTGGTATTAACACAAGCTACCATTTCGCCCCGTCTAAAATTGCCTTGCACGGTTTTTACACCTACTGGTAGTAAGCTTCTGTGTTGTTCTGCTAGGGCTCGGATAGCTCCCTGATCTAGGGTTATCGTTCCTCTCACTTGAAGTTGACCTGCTAACCATTGTTTTCTTGCCGCCATAGGTGAATGATCTGGGGTCAGTAAAGTACCTATTTGTTGCCCGGCCTGAAGTTTAATGAGTACTTGTGTAATGTTACCTCCTACTATAATGGTATTAGCTCCTGAGCGAGCGGCAAAACGGGCTGCTCTAAGCTTGGTGTGCATGCCCCCTGTCCCTAAGTGGCTACCAGCTCCACCTGCCACTTCATCTAGCAGAGGGTCATTAGCTGATGCTTGATAAATTAGTTTGGCTTGTGGGTTGTTTCTTGGATCAGCGTTAAACATTCCATCTTTATCGGTCAAAATAACTAATAAGTCAGCTTCTACGAGGTTAGCTACTAAAGCGGCTAAAGTATCATTATCACCAAATTTAATCTCATCGGTGACTACTGTATCATTTTCATTAATGACAGGAATAATTGCCAGTTCTATAAGGGCTCTTAAGGTACTTTTTGCGTTAAGGTAGCGCTTTCTATCGGAAAGGTCATCATGGGTTAGGAGAATCTGTGCAGCTTGGCATTGAAATTGATCAAAGCAATTCTCCCATGCTTGCACTAAGCGCATTTGTCCTACTGCTGCTGCTGCTTGTAATTGATGCATTTCTTTAGGCCTAATCGACCAGCCTAGTTTACTCATCCCCGCCGCAACCGCCCCAGATGAGACCAAGACTAACTCTATACCTTTTTGACGCAATGCTATCATCTGGGTAACCCAATTAAGCATGGCTTGAGCATCTAATCCTTGGCCATCATCTGTTAGTAATGAGCTACCTATTTTGATTACCCAACGTTTAGTTTGGGAAATGATTGTTCGCATAATTTAAACACCTTAACGCTGCACTGGGAAAATAGCTATTTTATACTACTTTAGCTTGCAGTTAATAAGCATTTAAAGGGGTATAGTGATAAGTGCTAGTGGCTTGACTGAATATAATATAGTTACATAAGACCATAGAAAGCTTTGATTAATACAATTGAAAATAACTTAACTAAAATTAAAAGAACTTGCAAGAAATACTAGATTAATTGATAAAAGTTAAAAGAGGCATTAAGGCAGCTATAGCCACATTTTGCAGATTCAGGTATTTTTTTACAAAAAAATCATTATCTTTAAAGGGGTTCTTAGCTAGCTAAATTCTATAGTCTTATAGTTTTTATTAGGTTAACAGCAAATGATGAAGCTTAGCTTTAAGATAATTTTTAGATATAAACAAAGTTATACTATAGTAATTATACATATTGCTAGTAAAGATAATAAATATTTAATGATAATCGTTAAATGCTGTTTAAAAAAATAGTTTCTTATTTGACCATGTTTAGCCTTGCTACTCTAGGCTAATAGGCAAATTTGGAGTATCTTGCTAGTTGCTAAGAGGCCACTAATTATTTCCTTGTTGCTAGTTATGCTATAAAAAGATGGTAATTTCAAATGTGTATTAATTTGTTTAAAAATGACAAAGAATGTCAGTTTTACTCTTTAAAAAAGGTGGAGGATGACAAAAATATTAAAGGAATAAGCTCAATAGAATCTAAAAATAATGGCTAATAGTTGCAATATATTAATATTATTGATTTTTTATAAAGTTGGCACGTTAAATGCTTATTTAAAAGTAATCGAAGAGAACAAGGAAGTAACAGGTTGTTCTCTTGATTTTATAATTACATTGGAGAATTAACATGAAAACTATGCAAAAAGGTTTTACCTTAATCGAATTAATGATCGTAATCGCTATTATCGGTATTCTAGCAGCGATTGCATTACCAGCTTACCAAGACTATATTGCTCGTTCACAAGTTACTGAAGCATTAAGTTTAGCTTCTGGTCAAAAAGCAGCGGTATCAGAATATTATAGTTCTACAAATAAATGTCCAAAAAATACAGATCCCAGTAGTATTACTGGTGGGTTAGCTAAACCATCACAAATTGCTGGTAAATATGTTGAGAAAGTAGAAGTAGCTGAGGATACTAGTGTTTCAATCGCTGTTGGATCTGCTTCAATTAAATCTAAATGCGGTATTGTTGCTACTATGAAAAGCAGTGGCATCAGTCAAGGTATTCAATCTAAGAAGTTAGGTCTTTATATGGCTCCAACTTCAGGTGCTTTCGCATGGCAATGTGGTAATGGTTCTACTAATTTAGATGATAAATATTTACCTTCTTCTTGCCAAAAATAATAAATAGCTAGTTTACTATGTTATAAAAAACCCATCTTTAGATGGGTTTTTTATTAACTAAAAATAACTTATAGATAGTCCATAAGCTAGCTATTAACAATAGTTTGTATTAAAAATCTATTATTTATAGGATAATATATGACTTTAAAAGAGCGACATTAAAAAAGACCATTATAAAAGGGCATAGCATCAATAAATAAGAACTATCAATGGGATTATGTGAATTTGTTAAATAAATATAAAATAAGCTCTAGTAAAAATTAGAGCTTATATTTTATTAGAATAAAATTCGACAGCGGATGGTGCCTTTTATTTGTTGTAGTTTTTGTTGCGCTAATTCTGAAGACTGGGCGCTTAGGTCTGTGACCACATAACCTACTTTTTCGTTTGTTTGTAGATATTGAGCACTAACATTAATACCATTATCAGAAAAAACTTTATTTATTTCACTTATCACCCCAGGAATATTTATATGAACATGAAGAATACGATGGATGATATTGCCTTGATTAGGTAAGGCTACTTCTGGAAAATTAACTGAAGTAATAGAGGAGCCATTATCACTATATTTGATGAGTTTCTCAGCAACCTCTATACCGATATTTTTTTGTGCCTCCATCGTAGAACCTCCTATATGGGGGGTTAGTATCACATTATCTAAGCCACGTAAAGGGCTTTGAAATTCATCTTTGTTACTCCGAGGTTCTACTGGGAAGACGTCAATTGCCGCCCCACTTAACTGTTTGTCTTTGATAGCTGTTGCTAAGGGCTCAATTTCTACCACTGTGCCGCGGGAGGCATTAATTAAGATACTGCCTGGTTTCATCTTCTGAATTTCTTTTTCCGCTATCATCCATTTGGTTGAAGGATTTTCGGGAACATGGAGTGTAACAATATCAGCGTTAGTTAATAATTCATCGAGTGTGTCAGTGGGCTTAGCATTACCTAACGCTAATTTATTGATCACGTCATAGAATAGCACGTTCATTCCTAAATTTTCAGCTAAAATAGATAACTGCGAGCCTATCGAACCATAGCCCACAATACCTAAGGTCTTTCCTCTAATCTCAAACGAATTAGTAGCAGATTTTAGCCAGCCACCTCTATGGCATGCAATATTTTTTTCTGGTATGCCTCTTAATAATAAAATAGCTTCAGCTAACACAAGTTCAGCAACTGAACGGGTGTTAGAATAAGGCGCATTAAATACGGCAATGCCTCGCTCACAAGCAGCTTGTAAATCTACTTGATTAGTTCCTATACAAAAGCAACCTACTGCAATCAGTTTTTTAGCACAGTCAAATACTTCAGCCGTTAACTGGGTACGAGAGCGTATCCCAATGAAATGAGCATCAGCAATTTTGGCTTTTAGCTGATCTTCGGGTAAAGAACCTGAAATGGCTTCTATATGTTCATAGCCAGCTGCTTTTAGAGTATCTATTGCTGATTGATGGATACCTTCAAGGAGAAGAAATTTAA
>CALYQH010000114.1 GCA_945283395.1 uncultured Ventosimonas sp.
TTAGCATGTTCAGGAGCTTCCTCATAAATATTATATTCAGGCCCTAAGCAAGTCTCCAAAGACATTACTACTTCTTCTCTTAAAGGGTCAATGGGCGGATTAGTGACTTGTGCAAATTGTTGTCGAAAATAATCATACAGCGAACGAACCCGTTGTGATAATACCGCCATAGGGGTATCATCTCCCATTGAACCAACAGCCTCTTGACCTTGTTCAGCTAATGGCCGTAAAACCTGATCACGCTCCTCAAAAGTGACTTGGAACATTTTCATGTATTGAGCTAATTGTTGACCTACATAATTAGTATCACTCTGGAGCTCTTCTAAGGTAGCTTGAATCCTTAACGCATTTTGCCTCAGCCATTGCTTATAAGGCTGTCTTACCTTTAATCTATTATCTATATCTTCAGTTTGCAATATTTCACCCGTATGGGTGTCTACTGCCATAATTTGTCCTGGGTTAACACGTCCTTTGGCTGTTACATCTTTTTGCAGGTAATCCCAAACACCTACTTCTGAAGCTAATGTAATATAACCATTACTAGTAGTTACCCAACGGGCTGGGCGTAAGCCATTGCGATCTAGTAAACAAACAGCATAGCGGCCATCCGTTAAAACTACGCCAGCAGGGCCATCCCATGGTTCCATATGAATAGAGTTAAACTCATAAAAGGCACGTAACTCCGCATCAATAGTTTCTACATTCTGCCATGCTGGTGGGATCATCATACGTAAGCCGCGGAACATATCCATACCACCAGTTACCAAGAGTTCTAGCATATTATCCATACTAGCTGAATCAGAACCTGAGCAATCTATTAATGGTTCTAACTCTTCCAAATTTGGTAATAACGGTGTTACAAACTTTTTACGACGCGACAATGCCCAATTTCTATTGCCCGTAATAGTATTTATTTCACCATTGTGTGCTAGGAAACGAAAAGGTTGGGCTAAACGCCATCTAGGCATCGTATTAGTAGAAAACCTTTGATGGAATACACAAACAGCGGTAGCCATACATTCATCGCCTAAATCGGGATAGAACTGCGCTAAATCTGCTGGCATCATTAAGCCCTTATATACAATGTCCTTACCAGAAAGGCTACATACATAAAATTCAGTATGTTCATTTAAGGCTATTTCAGTACGACGCCTAACAAAAAATAACTTAGCAGCAAAAGCTTGATCTGATAGGCCATCCCCTGTTACAAATACTTGTTCAATACGAGGTAATCGCTCTAGAGCTAACCGTCCTAGCACAGATGGGTCAATCGGTACTTCTCGCCAACCTACTAACTTTAGGCCATTTGCTGCTATTTGGCTGTTAAAAATTGCTCTTTCCTGCGTCGCTTTGTTTTCATCTGGGCTCAAAAATATCATGCCTATGGCATATTGTTCTGGCAATATGGCATCAAAATGTTGTTTTGCTTTAATCCGAAAAAACCTATCAGGCTTTTGTAGCAACAAGCCACAACCATCCCCAGTTTTACCATCAGCATTAATCCCTCCACGGTGTGTCATTCGCGTCAATGCTTCAATAGCCGTTTCCAATAAATGGTGGCTAGCCTCGCCTTGCATATGGGCAATTAGCCCAAAACCACAATTATCTTTGAACTGGTCCGGATGATATAAAGCAGTACTCATAATTCTTCCCATCAGGTAATCGCATTAAGCGTTTTCACATTACATAACATTTTATTGTTGTAGCTATATCTATTACTCTTTATATAAAAAGAATTTCGACAAAGGGCGTCCATTATAAGGATTTTTTTGCTATATGCAAATAGCGTATATAGTATGCATAATTTGCATAATAGCTAATTATTAATAAAGAGGCTAAGTTTTGCTGCTTAACTATTTTTTTATAAGAGGTTGTCACTGCAAAGCTTTAATTAATTTGCTGAGGGCTTATCCTTTACTTTGAAATGTACCCAGCCAACTTGACCATCTGTCATTTCTTTAGTTTTGAACAAGGCAATTTCATTAGCCTTAAATAGAGGAGGAGGATGATCACCCACAATAATTAACTCAACCCCCATCATTTCGGGACTAACAACAAAATCTGCTATAAAATCGAAAAACTGAGCTTGCAACATTAAATTACGACAAGCATCGCTATTTTCAGCAATATTATAATTAGAACAATGAAATCTCTGGTTGTGAATATCATGCTGATAGTATTCATAATGACTTGTTAAAGTTAACCAATAAATAAATTGTTTTTTATTTTGGGCAAATGCTTGTTTAATGTAGGGCATAATATCCCAATCGCAAATACCAGCAAAAGGAATACAGTTAGCCGGCTTTTCTAAATTTTCTTGAAAGGTAACTTTCTTAAATCGAGCCTTTGGCCACCACGCCTGCCTACCATATATAGTACTATTACCACCATGAATTGCCTCTGTATCATACCCCAAATCATTAAAATGATGAGGTAAGCAATTTTGAAAGCCTATTTTAATTTTAAATAGATCAAGTGTCGTAGGATAAAGCTGACACAGCTCTCTTAACTCACCTTCTACAGTAAAACCTCGAAAAGTAAAACTTCCTTCATGATAATAATCAAACAAATCCATTCTAGTTTTTAAATTCTTTAAAATATCATCTTGAATCAATTTATTTAATGGTTGTCCCCACGATTCGACCACTATTAACAAGAGTTTTTTATTAAGTGGTTTATGATTCTCCAGAAGCTCTGTCCAAGGAGAAGTTGCATGTTTATAGGGAGTTGCTACCAGATAGTCTCCGCCTAATAAATTAGAAAAGTTATTACGCTGATTAGTAATAAAATAGATAGTGTTACTTTTGGCTAAGGTTGTGCTATAAAATTTAGCTTCAGCTTCATTAGATAACTCTACTAAGTGGCAGCCTAGATTAGCAAATAGAAGCAATACAATCATTATTACAGCCGCCTTAAACGTTATTCTATTAGCCAGCTTCCAGGTCAGTATAACCTCTATAGCTAATAAACCAATAATAGCCACGGCATAAATTAAATAAGCTTTAGCACCATCCAAAATAAACCCTATTAAATATAAGGAATCTTTGAAATGAAAAGTAGGAAAATGTTGTAATACGAGAAGCAATAAATCTATTAAAAAAACTACTACAAACAATGCAGCACCAATACTTTTGACAAAAGCTTTTCGGCTAACTAACAATATGAAAGGCACTAAATAATCTATATTAACAATAACCCTGCTATCACCTAACCAGCTAGCTGATAATATAAAAACTAAATTAGGCAAGACTAATAACAACAAGAAACTATATAACAAAGATTTTATCGATATTTGATTATTCATAATTTTGAAGTGAAAAAATTAGTTTATATTAAGGCAAATAACAAAAAAATTCATTTATTAAACAACTGTATTAAAATAAAACTTTTGACAGGGATTAATGGCCATGAAAAAACAGCGCTGTTTTTGGTGTACTGACGATAAAGATTACATCAATTACCATGATAATGAATGGGGTATTCCCTGCTATGATGAAAAAAGACTCTTTGAAATGCTTTTACTGGAAGGATTTCAAGCAGGATTAGCATGGATCACCGTACTAAAAAAGCGCCAGCATTATAGGAAAGTGCTTTATAATTTCGATCCTGACAAACTAGCTATTATGACCGATGACTATATTTCACAACTATTACAAGATAAAGGTATCATACGTAATAGACTTAAACTACAAGCAGCCCGAAAAAATGCTCAGGCTTGGCTACAACTCGATAATCCGGTTGAATTTATGTGGTCTTTTGTAAATGCTAAGCCTAAGATTAATCATTTTACTGGTAAACTTGAAATACCTATTACAACTCCTGAATCAGACGCTATGAGTAAAGCATTAAAAAAAGCTAACTTTAGTTTTGTTGGTTCTACCATTTGTTATGCCTATATGCAAGCAGTAGGTATGGTGATAGATCACACTATGGATTGTTTTATGCATCCCACTCATCAAGGCTAAAAATGTAGCCATCTTTTATATAGCAATCATAAAGTTTTGCTGATGGTGAGTTTTATAATGACGAACGGCAAAAATTGCATTATTTAGGAAAAAGGGAGCGTTAGAACCTACCCCTATAATAAGATTAGTAGTTAGTTATTTAAAATGAGAGGCTATTGAGAACTCTCTAGGCGGCACACTGGCCCTAGTCTTGCAATGCTATGGCTAATTTTGCTAGTCGTGCTGGTTGTGAATTTTGCTTGGAAGTGAAAAACTATCTTGAGCCATATAATATAATCTAGTTGTAGTAAACTTATCATCTTTTGCTAAACAGCTAGCCAACCCCTTTATGTGATTAAATAGGGAGATTTAGTAATACAGGCTTTAATACTAGTTATTCCTAACTATATTTTATTGTTTAAATTTGAATTGAATTCTTGCTCCATCTACATCGCCTTTTTCTTTCACATCAACACTCTTTATTAAACTTCCTGAAATTCCAAAAGTTGCTTCCCCTAAACTTTGGCTAAATAAGTTAGGTAATACGGTCTGTATTTTATCTTGCTGCTGCATTTTGTCATCTTTTCTAACTTTAGCCATAATATCTTTTGGTAAAGACAGATTTAATTTTGGTTGCGGCTGTTTTTTAATAACAACGGATGTTTTATCATGCTTAGCTTGTTTGGTAATTTGCTGAGTATAACTCTTAGAGGCAGATGTGGTTTTATACAAGCTAACCTCAGCATCTGCATAACATATAATACTCATAAACAAAGAGACAATAACTAGCATCTGCATTTTTTTCATATAGTTAATATCTATCTAAAATATTAAACGTTCTATTATAGTAAGGATATATTTATTATAATGACAAGCAAAAAATAATAGTCAATTGTAAATAGCCAAAAATGGCTTTCAAAAAAGCTGCGTCTATTATTAAATAAATTTATTTTAGGTAAGTTACATAATAAATTGTTAATTAATGCTGGACCAATGCATTACCATATCGAATTATAAATTCATCTGGCATTTTTTTAGGCTTTCCTGTTGAAAGCTGTATGCAACAGAAAATAGTCTTAGCCCGCAAAATAGTCTTTTTTTGTTGCTGACTAATAAGTTGAAACTGGCGAGTGATACGTAACTTTTTATCTAGCTCAGTAATCCATGTAGCCAATTGTAATTGATCATTGACAAAAGCACTGGCAAGATAATCTATTTCATGACGAATGACGACCATAGCCCGATCTAATTGTTGATAAATTGCCAAATTAAGACCTAGCGAACCTGAG
>CALYQH010000115.1 GCA_945283395.1 uncultured Ventosimonas sp.
AAAGTTTTAATCTTTTTCGGTACTTACTTAGGAACTATTCGTAAAAGTGGCATTTTTATGACTGTACCTTTAGCAAAATCTATCGATATTTCTCTTAGAGTAAGAAATTTCAATAGTAATACCTTAAAAGTTAATGATATAGAGGTTATTAGTTTGACTCCGCAAGCTGTTTTCATACCTTCAACGGCTGGGTATTTAGCTTGAACAGAGGTAGACGTAACACCTTCAATGATAGGGAAGGTTCCTTTACACAAAGGACACAACACCATGTGTGTCTTACAAGCTATAGGTTTACCATAAACCAAATAATCCTCTATCCCTTCAATCACCGTGCCGCCATGTGTGGTAGTATCTCCTTTACGTATAACAGGCTTCATCGTTAGGCTAGTGTAAATATAAAATTTATTGATTAAGAGTTAGTTAAATACTGTTAATATAAGCTATCTTTTATATTGCTGATTTTGTTAGTTGATACCAAAGCAATAAGAGTGAACTTTTAGTAGTTTATTAACTCAAAATAAGCATGAGTTTGCAAAAGAATTTTCCAATACATCCTAAACATCCTGAGCGGATTTGCTGGGGATGCGATAAATATTGTCCTGCTAATGCATTAGCTTGTGGTAATGGTGCTGAACGTACACAGCATCCTGCTGAGTTGTTTGGTGATGACTGGTTGGAGTGGGAACTAAAGTCAGACCGAATTATTAATCAGTCTAATAAAGAAAAAAGTGAATAATATTAGGCAATAAAAATAACAAATTGCTTTTCAATGGTATTTTTAGCAATGTAACAAGGTTTTTAAAAAGGATTATGCTGCGTATCGCAGAGCTCGCTGACAAAGCAAATACTTGTATAAAGGTCTTTTTGTGTTATATTTTAATTTTTGTGCTTAAATCATTGACTTTAATATTATTATGTTAGTTTAATGTAAATATAACTTATTGATTTAAATTATAATAATGGGTAGTTATAGAAAAACTAGATATAAAATAATATTAATTTTTGGTTGGGTCTTATTGTTTAGTTATATTTTATATTGTCATGAAGCAGAGCATGTTAATGGTTGAGTTATTGATAGTTGCTGTTTGCTTAAAGAGATATTAAGTTGTACTAATTCATATCAGTGGTAGGGAGATCATAACGAAGTGTCTAGAAATAGTTGGCCTACTACTAACGATAGTGCTATTGATGTATTAGAGATGAAATAATAATATATAAAGATTCATAGTTTATAATCAATAGGTTAACTATTTAACTTGATATTTTATGCCTTCAATATTAATTTTAGTTAGGTTCTTTTACATATTTATAACAAGCTCTATTAATAGGATAAATTAAACTATAATATTTACTATTTCATCTATGGGTTGTCATTGTGGCTAAGCAATTATCAGATAAGCAAAGGCATTTTAATGCGTTATGGATAGCTGAAACTATTCGTTTGCAAGAAGAACAACAGGGAATCTTAGCCGATAATGAGGCAATTCGTCAGGCTAAAGTTAATGGTGGTGACTTTCAACAGAGAATTCTTACTAGAGCAGAGTGGTTAGCCGATAAAACACATTTATTAATAGCTCAGCAAGGCGTTATTAATGCACACCGTTGGACTATCCGTATCTTAATGTTGTTAACGTTTTTTCTGGGAATAGGGTTAGTATTACCTACTTTTTCTTCTCAGAATCATACTATTAATATCTTTAGTGCATTGGGTTGTTTATTGGGGCTCAATTTAGTCATGATGGCGGTTTGGTTATTAGGGGCTCTATTAGGGGGAGATTCTCTTAATCATTTAGGTAAATTTATCCTCTGGTTAACTTCTAAATTAACAGGTAAACAACAAATAGTACAACTCTTACCTGCATTATTAATGCTTTTTCATCAACAACGCTTAGAACGTTGGTGGATAGGGCGTGTTACCAATATTTTATGGCTGTCAACTTCAGTGATAGCGTTAGTTACTTTGTTAGTTTTACTAGCTACGCAGCGTTATGGTTTTATTTGGCAAACCACTATTTTAAGTTCAGATAGTTTCGTATTTATTGTACAACTATTAGGGGCTATTCCTCATGTATTTGGTTTTCCTATTCCAAGTGAGGAATTAATCAGGCAAAGTGGTAATGGGGCGGTGATGTTGGACACTGCAAGACAAACTTGGGCTGCCTGGTTAGTAGGCGTATTATTTGTATATGGCATTTTTCCTAGAATATTATTTTTTATTTTGTGTACATTGTTATTACGTGCTGGCTATCGGCATCTAAGCCTGAATTTGTCATTCTCTGGTTATGCGTTATTGAGGCCGCGTTTAATGCCTGATAAAGAGATGGTAGGGATAATAGATTGCAAACCTGATAATTGGTATGAACCTATGGTGGTTAACGGTAATTGGTCAGAACAAGGAGCAGCTGTAGTAGGTTTAGAGTTAGAAGCTAATTCTACTTGGCCACCCCATTTACCTAAAGGTGTAATAAATGCAGGGAGGATAGAGACCCGAGAGCAACGTAAACATCTATTAGATAGGTTGGCTGCTACCCCTGTAGCAAAATTGCTGATTATTTGTGATCCAAAAAGGTCGGTAGATAGAGGAACATTAAATTTGATAAGTGAGCTAGCCTGTTATGTTAGGGTAGCTAAAGTAGCTTTATTAGTAGATGAAGGAGTAGATACAAAAAGATTAGCTGATTGGCAGCAAGCCTTGCAGCGATTACAGTTAGCTTATGATGACTTAGCAACTTTATTGACTTGGCTAGGAGATGCTAATGATTAACACTTTAATTCTGGCTGTCGTAGGGCATACTAATGTGGGGAAAACCTCATTATTACGTACGCTATTAAAAGATAGTTATTTTGGCGAAGTATCTCATCATCCTAGCACTACTAAACACGTAGAGGGAGCCAAGCTATTAGTAGAGGATAAAACCTTATTAGAATTTTATGATACCCCTGGTTTGGAAGATGCATTAGGACTTTTAGATTATTGTGATTTATTAGCACAGGGTGCTCGTCTGGATGGCCCAGAACGTATCGAGCGTTTTTTGCAAAGTAACGAGGCAAAGTTACGCTTTGAACAAGAAGCTAAAGTGTTAAGACAGCTGCTAGTGTCAGATGCAGCTTTGTATGTTATTGATGCAAGAGAGCCAGTATTGGCTAAGTATAAGGATGAATTAACTATTCTCATTGATAGCGGTAAGCCATTATTGCCTATATTAAACTTTGTAGCCAATAATGAGCATAGAGCTAATGAATGGCGAGCAACTTTGGCGAGATTGGGGCTACATGCAGTTGTTCAATTTGATAGTGTCGCTCCGCCTGAAGATGGTGAAAGACGTTTATATGAAACTTTGGCTTTACTTTTAGAGCCAGCTAAGCCACAGTTATTACAACTGATTGAATATCATGAACAACAGGCTATTGAACGTTACCGGCAGGGTTTTTTTATTATAGCTGATATGCTTATAGATGTAGCAGCATATCATTTGTTAGTAGCTACAGATGAGAAGACGATAGAGCAGGCTAAAAAACAATTACAAACCAGTATACGTAAACGTGAGCAACGTGCTGTAAAAGATTTATTAACTTTATACCAGTTTCGTAAAGATGATGCTTTTGCCAGTGAATTACCATTGTTAAATGGTCGTTTTGCTGATGATTTATTTAATCCAGAGACTATTAAACTCTTTAGTATTAGCTTAGGTAAAGGTATCGCGACGGGGGCGGCTGCTGGGGTTGGGGTAGATTTAATGTTTGCCGGTCTAACATTGGGAACCGCCGCTTTATTAGGAGCTATTACAGGTGGAGCTTGGCAAACTGTTAGTCATTATAAAAAGCAGTTTATAGGACGATTGAGTGGCAAACAATTTCTTGGAGTAGATGATGCTATTCTCCAGATTTTAGCTATCAGACAATGTTATTTACTTAATGCTTTAGTGAAAAGGGGACATGCAGCTAATCATGCTATTACTCTAAATGTATTACAACATAAGTTATGGCAAACCTTGCCTAAACCCTTGCAAAAAGCTAGAGCCCATAGCGAATGGAGTTCTCTAGTTAAAAGCTTTAAAGCTGGTGATATGGGAAGATATGAACAATCAGAAAAATTGGCTAGAAATTTACAAGAATCGTTACAACATATAAATTAGTTAAGGTTATGGTTATTATTAAGTTAAACTGACTTCTCTTTGCGAATTATTTATTTGGTCTACCAAAAAAAGCTATTAGGGGCTTAGATTTATTATTAGCAAACAAAAATAGTGCAGTATAGCTAGGCTAAACTGCACTAAAGAAGTTATTTAAGCTTCGGATGGAGTACCTGTTGCTCATAAGTTTTGGATTTTTCTATATCAAACTGTCCTTCCCATTTAGCTACTACTAGTGCGGCTAGTGAGTTCCCTATTACATTAAGGGCTGTTCTTGCCATATCCATTATCCTATCTATTCCTGCAATAAAAGTTAAGCCAAGGGTAGCTTTTTCCATTGGCATAACACTACCTAAAGTAGCAAGCAATACTACAAAAGAAACTCCAGGCACCCCAGCGATACCTTTAGAGGTAACCATTAAAGTCAGCACAAGCGTAATTTCTTGCCAAATACTTAAGTTAATGCCGAATAATTGCGCGACAAAAATAGCAGCAATACTTTGATAGAGTGTAGAGCCATCTAAGTTAAAAGAATAGCCGGTAGGAATAACAAAACTAGTAATAGCTCGTGGCGCACCATAATCTTCCATTTTTTGCATAATACGTGGCATTACAGTTTCTGAGCTAGAAGTAGTGTAAGCTAAAATAAGTTCATCTTTAAGAATATAAATGAGTTTAAAAATGTTTAGGCCAAAGATTTTACAAGCAATGCCAAAGATAACTAACGCAAAAAATAAAATAGCACAGTACACTAAAGATACTAGTTTAAATAGAGGTAATAAAGAGCTAAAGCCGAATTGAGCAATAGTTACAGTTATAAGAGCAAATACTCCTATAGGAGCATAATGCATGATAATATTAGTGACTTTGAACATGGTTTCAGCCACGGCACTAAACACAGCGACTAATGGATCTCTTTTAGGTGTGGGTATTGTCGATAAGGCTAGTCCAAATAATACAGAAAAGAAAATAATAGCTAACATATCACCATGCATAAGTGATTGGAATATATTGGTAGGA
>CALYQH010000116.1 GCA_945283395.1 uncultured Ventosimonas sp.
AGCATCTATACAAAGTAGAACTTGTAGTAGGTAAAACTATCGAAGTAGATTCATGTAATCAATATATGATAGGTGGTTTGGTTGATAAAAAAACACTAGAAGGTTACGGCTATGATTATTTTGAAGTAGAACAAGTTGGAATGCCAGCTTCCACTATGATGGCTTGTCCTGATGAAAAGAAACATCAAGCCTTTGTTAAAATGACAGCTCAAACCATTACTAGTTATAATAGTAAATTACCTATTGTTGTTTATGCGCCTAAGGATGTTGAGGTACATTATCGTATATGGTCTACTTCTGAAGAATCAACTCTTGCCGAAGAAGCAAAATAACTATTAAGCTATAACTTTTACATAAAGCCTTCTTGGGGAAGGCTTTATGTAATTTATTAATCTAACTCATTTGAATTAACTAACTTATACTTTTAACTAATTGACCTTAACCTATGAATAACGACAATAGATATAATCACTTTAGATAAAGATGAAAATCTACTTAACCAATGAAATTATCAAGAAACAAGCTTATTTTTATAAGAAATATTGTTCCCTTATTTGTTGCTTTCACTATCTGTATAATAGGTTATATTGGGATTTATTTTTATTCTGTTCAATCTGGTAGAAATCTTAATAAAGATACAAGCCAACATGTTACTAATAAATTAGATAGTTTACTGTCTTCTTTGAAAACATCTATTAATATCATTAGTTCTTTATCTCAAATAGATTGTCAACAAGGTAGAACTATTTTTGATAAAATCATAACGTCTAATTCTTTCATAACTTCCATCGAACTCATTAAAGATGGCCAATTATATTGTGCCTCTCATAATATTTCTCTGAAAGCAAAAGATTATCGCCAATATCTTGCTAAACCCTCTTTTATTTTTGGCAAAACCACGGCCTTACTAGTACATAATCCACCCAATAATTCTAATCTAGTACTTATTAAGCTAGACAATAAAGTTTTACTACAGCTACTGCAACCACGAATACCTACTCAAGTGATAACATTAGAATTAGATAATAACATTATTTCTTATAATGGCTTAACTAATCAAAATACTCACTTTTATAATGCTATTTCCGTCACTTCTACCCAATCTTTCCCTTATAGACTGACGGTGGCTTTTACTAATCCAACTAATTTAGAAATATTACTCTCTTATCATGGTGTGGTATTTCTTGTTATCTTTTTTCTTGCTTTAATTTTTTATATTATTAGTCGTTTGATAATTGAAAATTTTAGTGGCACATATTTTGAGTTAGACAGAGCGATACGTAATAAAGAAATCAAAACTTATGTACAACCTGTTTATAGTGCCAAAGAACGCGCTATAATTGGGGTAGAAATTTTAACTTATTGGCATCATCCTATAGCAGGTATTATTCCACCCAATATATTTATTCCAATTGCCGAACAAATAGGTTTAATTATACCTATGACTCAGTTAATCTTTAAACAAGTAGGTAGAGCCTTTGCACCTTATGTTGAGTCTTTAAATGCTCCTTTTAGTATAGGATTTAATATTTCACGAGTTCATTGTCAAAATCTTAAACTTATTGATGATTGTAAAAAGTTTTTTAAATATTTAGGCGGCGACAACATTACCCTCATTATTGAAATTACAGAACGAGAATTAATAGAGGTATCGAATATTACAAAAACTCTTTTTAAAGAATTGCATAAGCTTAATATTAAAATAGCTTTAGATGATTTTGGTGTTGGTAATTCAAACTTATCTTACCTTTACGATTTTGCCGTAGACTATCTTAAAATTGACAGAAGTTTTATATCACGTTTTGGTACAGATGCATTATCCAAAAATATTTTAGACTCCATTATAGAAATTGCTCAAAATTGCCATTTAGAGTCTTGTGCTGAAGGTATAGAATCAGAGTTCCAAGCAGGCTATTTAACTAAAAAAGGAGTTGATTATTTGCAAGGTTATTATTTTAGTAAGCCCCTTTTAGTCCAAGATTTTATCAAAAGTGAGGACTTTAAAAGATTACTGAATTTATCAGATAAAAAAACAAATTAATTATATTTATTTTATTGTTTTAATTATAGATATATTAAGAATATATTGATTCCTGACTTTTTTATATATTATTATAGAAAAAGCTATATATTAATATTGTATGAGGAGACTTTATGGAGCTTAAAGACCGTATTAAACAAGCTCGCAAACATGCTAGACTAACTCAAAAAGAATTATCTAAAAAAATAGGTATAACACAACCATCTTTATCTGAATTAGAAACTGGTAAATCTCTTTCAACCTCATATATAGCTTCTATTGCTCGAGCATGTGGTGTAGATCCTTTTTGGTTAGAGTCTGGTCAAAGTAAGATAACAAGTAATGCTGTTTCATCTCAAATAAAAGAAGAAAGTGCTTACTATCAAGTTGAAGAAACGAATCCTATGTTACTTACTCATCCTGACATGCTGGCTATTACTACTTGGGATGATTCGACCCCCATTGCAGAAGATGAAACAGAGGTCCCTTTTTTGAGGGAGATTGAGTTAGCCGCTGGTTCAGGTAAATATGCAATAGAAGAAAGCTATACTAGAACAAAACTACGTTTTGGTAGAAATACCTTACGTAATAGAGGAATTGATCCTGCGAATATTGTCTGCGTAACGGTTAAAGGCAATAGTATGGAACCAGTTATTTTAGATGGTGCTACCGTGGGAGTAGATACAGCTAACACTACTATTGTAGATGGCAAAATTTATGCTATAGCTATTGATAACGAGCTACTACGGGTTAAATTATTGTATCGCCTACCGAACGGCCAAGTACGTATACGCTCTTATAATAGAGATGAATATGAAGATGAAATATGTAATATTGAAGATATTAGAGTAATAGGCAAAGTCTTCTGGTACTCTGTACTACTTTAATACTTATTGAGATTTTTGTAGTTATATTAAGTTCGTTTTTAAATAATTATAAGCTCGACACAATATATAGGTATTCCTATTTACATTATTTCTTTTTACCTATATAATGAAAATATATAATTAAAGTTAGAATAGGTTTTATGCCTAGTCAATATGTTAATCCCATCTTTGTTAAAGAGTATGATGAATATTCAATGTGTGATTTAACTCAACAAGTTAATGAGTTGTTACAGCTAGGTTATTGTTCATTAATTAACACCAAAGATTATCAACTTGAGGCAGCTGCAAGTGCTGTTAATGGGCTAATAGGTGAAAATGAAACTGCTGACATTTACCTTTATGCGGCAATTGAAAGAAATGATTGGCATACTGTTACTACTATTTATAAAAATGTATTTCGCCCCCATCTTTATGAACATGCGAAAAAATTTGTCATTCACGCACTTAGTAACGCTTCTAAAGATATTTACTAACATAAATTTATTTATAGAAATATGATCTTTTTATAGTTGAATTAAGTTAGATCGTGAAATTTTTAACATCCATACTAAAAATCAGAGAAAATAACTTTATTCACAATAATGTATTTATTATTAGAACATTCAACTGAGTGTATTATGTCATTAAAACAGATAGCAAAACTAACTGATTATCCTTTATACAATCAGTTACTATACATAACAGATTCATTTATATTGGCTAACCATAGATGTACACTCTTATTTAATACGTAAAATCAACCAAAACCGCCAAAATAGACATAAGCATAGAGTAGTAAAGGCAGTTACTATTAAAATAACGGGTATAAAATGCGCTTTAATCTGTAGCAGAAAACAATAACCAAATTCTAATAAAACTGCTATTATTACTGTAGCCAATAAAAATAATAGAACTGGAAGTCTATCAAACAAAGCCATGGCAAATCCCGTTAGAACAACTGGTAGGCCAGCTAATAGACATCCCACTGCACCGGCAATAAACGGAAGTAATAATATTGTTTGAAATATATCAACTAACTTCATTTTCCCTTGTATTACCTCTATGATTATACTGGGTATCATTAGTAATAAAGTGGCTAGTAGGCAACCAGCAATGACAGTATAGGACGCCGCATAAAAATATCTTTTCATAGTAGTTTTTTTCCTAGTATTTAAGAAAAATTATAATATATAAGTAAAACAAATAAACTCCCTATCTGAAATATTTATACTTTATGATTCTTTATAATTAGTTGTGTTTCTTATTATTTCAATTGTTAATCTAAAATCAGATAAAGATTTTATCAACCAATACTTACAAGCAAAAATAACTTAAACATCATATTCAATGATTTAGTTAGTACGCTATTTATTTCCTTTAATTAGTTGATTTACACCATAGATTATTAACAGATATATGGCTTGATTAAAATGATTAAAATAACTACCTTAACTTTAACGATAGCTACATTGTTTTTTACTCATATTGCCCATAGCGGCCCTTGCTACACGGATGCGAGCTGTGACTTAAGTGATGAAGTGGTAATGGTTGTACCCAAAAAAATGGAGAAGGATTTTGTTTAGAGTTTTCTGATAAAGCACATAAAAAAACAAACAAATGTTTTTTTCAGCCGCCATGTATTGCTGCTTCAAAATCAATTTACCAAAATAGCATAATACGTAATGAAGAATTTTCGGGCATTTACAATTTAAATCTTGTTTATACTAGTAATGCTGAACCTTATATTTATAGTGTTCCTCATGAAAATCGGACGGATGAATATTATAATGGTTATCATAACCCTTACCATGGATATGATCAGCACAACACTATGTATAACCAAAATCAAAATATGGTTAATAACAATAACTCAAGCAACTCCAATTCCACACCTACTTCCCATTCTTATGAACCTGAGGATAGAACAGTTACCTTTGAAATAGATACTAATAATTTATCCCGACAAGACATCAATCAATCATCTTCCTCTTCTACAACATATTCTAGAAGTAGTGATAATCATACTAGCAATGGAGGAGGTAGAACTGTAACTTTCAAACGTTGATATAATATGATCGTTATGAATTTTTAATATTAAATAGAGGTAAGAAATGCATAGAATAACTAAGCTATCCTTCTTAACACTCATCATCCTACCTCAATTAGGTTATAGTAGTCCTTGCTATACAGATATAGGAGATTGTCCTAGTGGGCAACAAGTTATTACAGTTAAATCTAAACAACAAGGTGATAA
>CALYQH010000117.1 GCA_945283395.1 uncultured Ventosimonas sp.
ATCACCAATACGGGTTATGATGAATGCTTTCATGGCTGCTGCACCATTTTTAGGCTCGGTATAGTAAAAACCTATTAATAAATAACTACATAAGCCTACACCTTCCCAACCAAAATAAAGAAATAGGATATCATCACCTAAAATTAGTATTAACATACAGGCTACGAATAGGTTCATATAAGCAAAGAAGCGCGAATAGCCTTCTTCGCCGCGCATATACCAAGAAGCAAATAGATGAATTAAAAAGCCTACTCCAGTAACCACACAAAGCATGGTAATGGATAAAGTATCTAAATAAAAACTTAGCTTAGGATTGAATACTGATTTAGCTGGATTTATAGGATCAGCTACATTAATCCAAGACCAAAGCGGTACATAAGGATCAACAATATGCCCAGCTAAAAAGTTAATAGTTACCCATGCGGCAGCTAAAGCAGCGAGGCCAATAGAACCTACTCCAATTATTGCTGATATCTGTTCACTTAAACGCCCTCTAGAGAAAGCTAAAATTAAAAAGCCAAGAAGAGGGAAACCAACTGTTAAATATACTAGGTTCATCCGTGCATCTCACTTGCTGCATCAATATCAATAGTATGGAAACGACGATAAAGTTGTAATAATAACGCTAAACCAATGGCAGCTTCAGCGGCTGCTAAGGCAATAATCATAATATACATAGCTTGCCCATCAGCAGCATGGATCAGTATTTGCTGACCATGAATAACTTTTTTCGTTACTGTGGTATGAGCACTACCTGCTACAATAAAAGCTAATGCTGCTGAGTTCATCATTACTTCTAAGCTCATTAAGATAAATAACAGGTCACGCCGTACCACAAGGCCTATTAAACCTAAACAAAAGAGGATAGCTGAAACAATTAGACCATGCTCAAGAGGAATATTTTCAAACATAATTTTAACTCTTCGCCTCCTCACGTCCTAGGTGATATGCCGTAACCAAAGCGGCTAATAACAGCATAGAAGCTAATTCTACTGCCAATAAATAAGTGCTAAAAAGTGACAAACCAACATCAACAGGAGGAACAGTAGTATGGCCGATAGTTTGATGATTATTGCCACTACAAATAACGATAATTAGTTCAGTCAGTAAAATAAAAGATAATATAACAGGGCCAATCCATGTTTTAGGTGCTAGCCATTGCAATTCCTGATTAATAGTTTTAGTTCCTAAGTTGAGCATCATCACTACGAAAACAAATAGCACCATGATGGCACCTGCATAGACTATGATTTCTAAAGCTCCAGCAAACGGAGCTCCTAAACTGAAAAAGCACATAGCCACAGCTAACAAAGAGACAACTAAATATAGTAACGCATGCACAGGTTTACTGTTAGAAATCACCAAAAGTGTTGCAACTATAGCAACTAATGATGAGAGGTAAAAACAAAATGCTGTCATAGGTTGTTATCCTTAAGGTAACAGACTTTTTACATTAACGGGGTTAGCTTCATTTTCCGCTGCGCCTTTTGGTTTGCCATTAATGGCCAGACCTGAAAATCTAAAGAAATTATAATCATGATATTTACCCGGCCCAGAGATAAGTAAATCTTCTTTTCCATAAACCATATCTTGCCGTTTAAATTCAGCTAACTCAAAATCAGGTGTTAATTGAATAGCAGTAGTAGGGCAGGCTTCCTCACACATTCCACAAAAAACACAACGGGAGAAATTTATACGAAAAAATTCAGGATACCAGCGACCATCTTGTCGTTCAGCTTTTTGTAAAGATATACAACCCACAGGACAGGCTACGGCACAGAGATTACAAGCAACGCAACGTTCTTCCCCATCAGGGTCTCTAGTAAGCACAATACGACCACGATAACGAGGCGGTAAATAGACTTGTTGTTCAGGATAATTAATAGTATCACGCTTACGAAAAGCATGACTAAAAATCATCACTATACTTCGTAGCTGAGTATAAGCACCGTGAATCACATGTAATATATATTTCATAACAGTCTCATTATGCTCCTTGCGCTAATAACACAAAGAAACCTGTGGCCAAAAGATTAACTAAAGTTAATGGTAAGCAGAATTTCCAACCAAATAACATGACTTGGTCATAACGAGGTCTAGGTAGAGCCGCACGTATTAAGATAAACGTCATCACAAAAAATAAAGTTTTAATAGCAAACCAGAAAAAGCCTGGTAATACAGGGCCATGCCAGCCACCAAAAAATAACACACTCATAAGCGATGAAATGAGAACAATACCTACATACTCACCGACAAAGAACATACCCCATTTAAGGCCAGAATACTCTATATGGTAACCATCAGCTAAATCTTGTTCAGCTTCTGGTTGATCAAATGGGAAGCGGTGAGTAACAGCAACTCCAGCAATACAAAAGGTACAAAAGCCAAAGAATTGTGGAATAACAAACCATAATCCTTGTTGGGCATTAACTATATCATTCATATTGAATGAACCAGATTGTAAAACAACACCCATTAATGCAAGACCTAAAAATACTTCATAAGAAAGTGTTTGTGCAGAAGCACGCAACGCTCCTAATAGCGCAAATTTATTATTACTTGACCATCCTGCAAACAGTACAGCGTATACAGCAATGGCGGCCATAGCTAGAAAGAAAAGTAATGCAATACTAGTATTACTGGCTACTCCCCAAGTGGGGGTTATAGGCACTATGGCATAAGCTATCAATAAAGTACAAATAGAGATAAGAGGCGCAATAATAAAGATTAATTTATCTGCAAAAGGAGGAATCCAATCTTCTTTAAAAAACATCTTTATCATGTCAGCAGCAAGCTGTAAGCAGCCGAAAGGACCTACTCTATTAGGACCATATCTATCTTGCCATAAGCCTAGTAAACGACGTTCAATCCAGCTTAAGAGGGCGGCAAAAACGAACACCACTAGCATGATAACCACAGCTTTTACAGCTGAAATAATAATGGCAAGTACTAAATCAGAAGTTAGCCAAGCTATCATTGTAATTTCTCCTGTAATCCTTGTAGACTGGCAACATTTTGACCAAACAAGTCCATAGGAATATTAGCAAAGCCTCTGGGTAAACCTATTAAGCCTTTTTCTATACCTGTATTTAAGCGTATGGTAAGTGCTACTTCTTGACCATTAATAGTCAAAGTCACTAAATCGCCATCTTGTACTTTTTGTTGAGCAGCATCAGCACAGTTAAGAGCTATATAAGGTTTAACCATACGTTCTTGTATAGGAGCTGCTTTGGCAGAATTTTCCTCAGAGCCAAACAAATGATATAAAGGCACAATACAAAGTTCATTTGCAACTTCAGTAGTTGTTATGTTGGCCCAAGGCAATAATTGACTCTTATGAGCTATTAATCTGACCCCTGGATCACCTGCTTTTAAATGGCCGCCCACTTCATCTTGGAATTTATTCCATGCTTGCGGAGAGTTCCATCCTGGCGACCATGCAAAAGAGATTTGTTGGCGTTCAGCAGAAGTTCCTGCATAGCCCTCCATAGAGAAAGCAAAGGCAGTATCTTCGTCTTGTGGGGTGCGTGGCTCATGTACACTAATATTGGCTCTCATAGATGTACGACCACTATATCTATGAGGAGCTCTGGCTAATTTTAAGCCTTTAATACGAAAGGAAGCATCTGGCGCGGCATCCTTTATACCTAGTAAGGATGAGTAAGCATTAGCACAAGCGTTGGTGACTTGATCTAATTGTGTCCAATCAACTGCTATACCTTGTAAAATACTATAAATAGCATGTATCCAACGCCAACCTTCTTTAACTGCATTAGTTGGGTCATAATAGGTGGGATCAAATACTTGGAAGAAGCGCTGGGCTCTTCCTTCTTGGCTAACCAAGGTTCCATCTGCTTCAGCAAAACTAGCTGCGGAAAGTAATAGATCAGCTTTAGCTGAGGTAGCTGTTATTTGATGATCAATCACTATTACCGAGTGAGCTTTGGCTAAAGCAGCATCTATTAATTTAGGATTAACTCGGCGATATAAGTCATTTTCTAAAATAACTAAAACATCAGCTTTTTTGTCAATAATAGCAAATAATGCCACTTCTAATGACTGATCTGCCATTAAGCCTATACCTACACTATTTGCCTCAGGAAAAACTAAACTTAAAGATGCTGGTTTTTCTTTTAATTTTAATGCATTAGCTATATTAGCAGTAGCTTCTAACAATACTTTAGAACCTAATGAACAACCCGAAATTATGAGTGGCTTATTAGCAGAAGCTAAAACTGTGGCTATTTGTTTTGCTTTTGCTAGTAGAGCAGGGGATATATTATCAATAGTAGGAGCTCTATCATCTAATTCATGAGCTATGGCACAGCCCAATTGCGCTAACATTTCAGGTGAAGCGTGAATGGTATCTGTGGCTACATCATCAAGAGAGGTGTTAGCAACCGAGGCAATTATAAGAGGATTTTTTTCATGTTGCGCAATATTTTTTACTGCTGCAGCAAGCCAAGGTTGTACACTTTGTTTTGCTGCCAATTCAATAGCTTTTCCTTTCACAGCTTGGCGTACAGCTAATGCTAAACGGGCCGCCGTTTGTGTCAAATCTTCACCTAAAATTAAGATAGCATCATGTTGTTCTATCTCAGTAATAGAGGGCGTAGGTAATGGACCATCCTGCATAATTTTAATAGCTAACTTGATACAATCTAGCTCTTTTGTCGCAATGCCAGTAGAGAAATTATCTGCTCCTACCAATTTACTTAAGGCAAAATTACTTTCTAAACTAGCACGAGGGGAACCTATTCCTATAACTTTTTTATTTTTCAACAGATCAACGGCTGTATCTAAAGCTTCATCTATTGAAAGAGTTTTTTGTTGTTTAATTAATTGAGGTTGTAAGGGGCGATCTTTACGATTTACATAACCATAACCAAAGCGTCCACGATCACAAAGAAAATAACGATTTACTTCACCATTGTAACGATTTTCAATGCGTCGTAATTCACCATAACGTTCACCGGCTGATATATTACAGCCAGAAGAGCAACCACCACAAATACTTGGGGCAAATTGCATATCCCATTTGCGGTTGTATCGCTCGGAGTGTGTCTTATCAGTAAAGACCCCTGTTGGACAAACTTCAGTAAGG
>CALYQH010000118.1 GCA_945283395.1 uncultured Ventosimonas sp.
TTTTAAAATTTTACTATTCATACTTAATCCACTGATTTTTTTCCTTTTGTATTCGCTGGTAAATTTCTTCACGATGTACAGCTACCTCTTTTGGAGCACTGACACCAATACGAACTTGGTTACCTTTAACACCTAAAACAGTGATGTTTACATCATCACCAACCATTAAAGCTTCCCCAACCTTACGGGTTAGAATTAACATTCCCTATCTCCTCACAAGTACTTCTAGGACGCAAACCTAATTAAAAAAAATTTCGACAAGCAAAAATACCAAGACTTTGCCTTATAAAACAATATAAAAATACACCATTATAATATAGGCATAAAATTTTAAAAAAAGTACACTTTTGTTTCAAAACATTTAACTAACCTAATGTTTTGTCTGGGACATCTAGCTCAAACGCCTTATGTAACGATCTGACTGCTAACTCCAGATATTTCTCTTCAATCAATACAGAAATTTTAATTTCTGAAGTTGATATCATAAGAATATTGATACCTTCCTTAGCAAGAACTCCAAACATACGGCTAGCGACCCCTGCATGCGACCTCATACCAACCCCAACAAGAGATACTTTAGCAATATCAAGATTACCTGCTACTTCTTTTGCCGAAATTTTCGAGGCTGTCTCTTTTAAGATATCAAAGGCCATTTGATAATCACTACGAGACACCGTAAAAGTGAAATCTGTGGTTTTATCTTGAGATATGTTTTGTATAATCATATCTACTTCAATATTGGCATTACTAATAGGACCAAGAATATTTGATGCCACCCCTGGAGTATCTGGCACTCCCCTAATGGTCAACTTAGCTTCATCTCTACTAAAAGCAATACCTGAAATAATAGGTTGTTCCATAGAAACCTCTTCATCTATAGTAATAAGGGTGCCAGGGCCTTCTTTGAAGCTATGGAGTACCCGTAGTGGTACATTATACTTACCAGCAAACTCTACCGAACGAATTTGCAATACTTTAGAACCCAAACTGGCCATTTCTAACATTTCTTCAAAGGTAATTTTATCTAAACGACGGGCTTTAGGTTCAACACGTGGATCTGTAGTATAAACCCCATCTACATCAGTATAAATTTGACATTCATCTGCCTTTAAAGCAGCAGCTAATGCTACTCCGGTTGTATCCGAACCCCCTCGGCCAAGGGTAGTGATATTGCCTTCTTCATCAATACCTTGAAAACCAGCAACAATAACAACACTATTGGCTTTTAAATCGGCTCTAATACGTTGATCATCTATATGTAAAATACGTGCCTTAGTATGAACACTATCAGTCACAATACGAACCTGTCCGCCGGTGTAAGACCGTGCAGCTACACCTAGATCATTTAGCGCAATGGCAAGCAAAGCAATGGTCACTTGCTCGCCAGTAGAGACCATTACATCCAGCTCTCTTAAATTTGGTTTAACACTCATTTGTTTTGCTAGACCTAATAATCTATTGGTTTCTCCACTCATAGCAGAGACCACAATCACTAAATCATGACCCGCTTCTTTAAAGGTTTTGATCTTTTTTGCAATCTGTTGAATACGCTCAATCGATCCTACCGAAGTACCACCAAATTTTTGTACAATTAACGCCATGATATTAAATGCCTACGATCATATATTATATAATTATAAAGTTTGTTCTACATAAGCCCTAGCCAATGCTAATGCCTCATCTATTTTTGACACATCAGACCCACTACCCTGTGCCATCGAGGGGCGGCCACCACCTTTGCCAGCAACCATTTCACAAACACGTTTAATTAAATCGCCTGCTTTAAATTTATTAGTAAGATCATCCGTCACACCTGCAACTAACACAACTTTACCTTCTAATTCACTTGCTAATAAAATGATTCCTGAAGCTAATTTATTCTTTAGTTGATCTAATAACACTAATAAGGCTTTATTATCTTGTCCATCAACGCGTGCTGCTAATACCTTAGTACCGTTAATAGTTACTGCCTGAGTTAATAAATCACTACCTGCCGCTGAAGCCAATCTACCTTTAGTTTGCGCTAGCTCTTTTTCTAACAACCTATTATGCTCTAATAGTGACTTTAATTTATCCACAACATTATCTTTAGTACCTTTCAATAATGAAGCAGCAACGGTCAGATCGTCTTCTAGATGAGTTAAATAATCAAGAGCCACTTTAGCTGTTACTGCTTCAATACGACGAACACCTGCCGCAATGCCTGTTTCACCAATAATTTTGAACAGCCCTATATCACCTGTGCGTCTAGTATGGGTTCCGCCACAAAGTTCTATTGAAAATCCTTCACCCATGCTCAATACTCTAACGGTATCGCCATATTTTTCACCAAATAGCGCCATAGCACCTGCTTTTTTAGCAGTCTCTATATCGGTTATTTCAGTTTTAACCTCAGAATTTAGTCTAATCTGTTCATTGACAATTTGCTCAATACTTACTAATTCATCGTGTGTGACTGCCTCAAAATGGCTAAAATCAAAACGTAACCGCTGACTATCAACCAGTGATCCTTTTTGATGTACATGTTCGCCTAAAACTTGCCTTAATGCGGCATGTAATAAGTGTGTAGCAGAGTGGTTAAGCGCCGTGGCATGACGTACTTGATCATCTACTACAGCATTTAATAACATTTCTGGATGCAAATGGCCTTCTGCTAACACACCATGATGTAAAAAAGCACCTTGCACCTTGGTTACATGCGTAACCTCAAAACAAACGCCATCACTAAATAAATAGCCTGTATCCCCTACTTGGCCACCAGATTCAGCATAAAAAGGTGTTTTATCTAGGACAAGCGCGGCATTATCTCCTTTAGCCAACTCATCAACTTGCTGATTATCCTTTAAAATAATAACAATCTTACTTTCATCAATTAACTTCTGATAACCTGTAAACTCTGTTTTAGTATCTAATGCTAAGAGGCTGTTATAGTCCATAGCAAAATTGCTGGCTGATTTAGCTCTTGCTTGCTGCTCCTGCATCTTTTGCTGAAAACCCACTTCATCTAAATTAAGGTTTCTTTCGCGGGCAATATCATTAGTTAAGTCCACAGGAAAACCATAGGTATCATACAGCTTAAAAATAACTTCACCTGGAATAGTAGTACCTGATAATGCGGCTAAATCCTGCTCTAGAATACGCAAGCCTTGATCCAACGTTTTAGCAAACTGTTCTTCTTCCGCTTTCAATACTCTTGATATATGAGACTCATTAGTTTTTAATTCAGGGTAAGCGTTACCCATTTCAGCCACTAAAGCGGCTACTATTTTATAAAAGAAAGCGCCTTTAGCTCCTAATTTATTTCCGTGCCGACATGCACGCCTGATAATTCTTCGTAGCACATAACCACGCCCTTCATTAGAAGGCAGCACCCCATCTGCTATTAAAAAGCTACAAGAACGTATATGATCAGCCACCACTTTTAATGATGGGGCATTATCATTAACACAGCCGATTGCTTCAGCAGAAGCTTTTAATAAATTAACAAAAGAATCAATCTCATAATTTGCATGAACATGTTGCATGACTGCACTGATACGCTCAAGCCCCATGCCTGTATCCACGCTAGGAGCAGGCAGCGGACACAATTGACCATCAGCACTACGGTTAAATTGCATAAATACCACATTCCAGATCTCAACGTACCTATCACCATCTTCCTCTGGTGAACCTGGTAACCCCCCCCATATTTCAGGGCCATGATCATAAAATATCTCAGTACAAGGGCCACAAGGGCCAGTGTCACCCATCGCCCAGAAATTATCGGAGGCATAAGGAGCACCTTTATTATCGCCGATACGAATTACTCTATCAGCTGCAACCCCCTGTTGTTTTGTCCAAATTTCAAACGCCTCATCATCATTGGCATAAATAGTTACCCATAATTTTTCTTTAGGTAATCCTAACCAGTTAGGAGAGGTTAAAAACTCCCATGCATAGCTGATTGCGTCTTTTTTAAAATAGTCGCCAAAACTGAAATTACCCAGCATTTCAAAAAAAGTGTGATGTCTTGCTGTATAACCTACATTTTCAAGATCATTATGCTTTCCACCTGCTCTAACACATTTTTGACTGGTGGTAGCTCTTTTATAAGGACGTTTCTCTAAGCCTAGAAAACAGTTTTTAAACTGATTCATCCCAGCATTAGTAAATAATAAAGTAGGATCATTATCTGGTACTAATGAACTAGAAGGTACACGAGTATGGCCTTTACTTTCAAAGAAACGTAGATAAGCTTCACGGATTTCAGCACTTTTCATAAAGTATTCTGCAACTAATAAAAATTAACTTAATAATTAATGATCTTGGTTATACTACCTATTAATAGTATATAGGTAATAGCATTGTAAAACTCATTAATATATTAGATACAATTGATAAAATATATAAATGGCGCTACCAGCCGTTAACTATAAGCTATTGTAGCTACTAAGCAATGAATTTATCAAAAAAATCACACAATCATAATGAAAATAAAACTGATAATGACTCAATAATCTCAGCTACTTAACCAATCTTATCTGCTAAACCTTATTATATCTAATATTATAAGCTATTCAGCAAACATCATGACCTGTTATTGCCATACAAAATACCCAGCAAGTCAATAAAAAATATGACTAACTAAATGTTTTACTGCATAATTTATCTTAATAACTAACGAAATATAGTCTTTCCATAATGCCATATAGTAAAGATTACTTAGCTAATTAACCTTTACGTTTTACATTTCCTAAAAACTATAAAACATATTTTAAATCTTTTGCACGAGGCGGGATTCGAACCCGCGACCTACCGCTTAGGAGGCGGTCGCTCTATCCAACTGAGCTACAAGCGCTAAGCTGTTAAATATACAAGAAAAGGATAGATTTGTCATATAGCAATTAAAGATTTTTTATAAAAAATGCTATTAATCATTAAATATTTAATTAAATCATACTACTACTTTTGTCTAAATTTAGAGCAAATACTAACCAAGCTAAGAACTTAAACATTTTAGCTTAGTCTAAAACAACAGAAAGTAACTCATATTAACCCGTTATGGAGTTTTATAACATGCCAAAAATTATCCCGCTCACCTTAACTCTACTGTCCTTTGCTAC
>CALYQH010000119.1 GCA_945283395.1 uncultured Ventosimonas sp.
GCAGGAAGTTAAAAAGTTAAAACAGCATGGCGTTAAATTGCGTATCATTGGTGATAGAACCCCTTTTAGTCAAGAGTTACGCGATGCTATGCTGACAGCAGAGGCGATGACTGCTGATAACAATGGATTAGTGTTACAAGTTGCAGCTAACTATGGTGGTCAGTGGGATATTTTACAAGCTACGCAACAACTTGCCAGCCAAGTGGCGTCTGGTCAACTACAACCAACTGAAATCACTGACGAATTGTTAGCAGCACAGTTAGCTACGGCACCTCTTCCTTTGCCAGACCTTTGTATAAGAACAGGCGGGGAGCATAGAATTAGTAACTTTCTATTATGGCAGCTCGCTTATACTGAGCTTTATTTTTCAGATTTATATTGGCCAGACTTTAAACAACAAGCCATGCAAGCGGCATTAGCTGAATTTTCGGTGAGACAAAGACGCTTTGGAAAAACTAGTGAACAATTAGAACAAGGAGAATAATCCATGTTAAAAGAGCGTATCATAACTGCATTAGTGCTTATTCCCATTACCTTATGGGGTCTTTTTTATCTAACGGGTGGCGCGTTTGCTACTTTTGTTGGGGTGGTTGTGGTTTTAGGCGCTTGGGAGTGGGCAAAATTAATAGGCTTAGCAGGGAACAGTCGACTAACTTATAGCTTAGCTTGTGCTTTATTATTAGTAGTGCTTTGGTGTGCTTCTACTTGGGCAAGGTTGGTCGTGTTAATAGGGGTGATTTGGTGGGGACTTGCTTGGTTTTTAGTAATAGGTTTTCCTGCTTCTGCAAGTTATTGGAAAACCTGTAAGGTTAGATATTTAATAGGTTTCTTGATTTTAGTACCTGCCTGGCAAGGACTGGTTTTATTAAAACAATCTATTTCATTACCGGGAAATTGGATTATTTTTAGCTTGTTATTATTTATTTGGGCTTCTGATATAGGTGCATATTTTGCAGGTAAGGCTTGGGGTAAAGATAAATTAGCACCTAATGTGAGTCCCGGTAAAAGTTGGCAAGGCTTTTGTGGTGGGCTAATTGCTGCCCTGGTGATAGGTTTAATTATTTATTATCGGTCCGATCTTATTAGAGATAGTTTGTTATTAAGTTTGCTTTGCTTGGTGATTTTAGTTGTTTTTTCTGTTCTAGGCGACTTAACAGAAAGTATGTTTAAAAGGGAAGCAGGTTTAAAAGATAGTAGTAATTTTCTGCCTGGTCATGGCGGTATTTTAGATAGAATTGATAGTTTAACGGCAGCAGTACCTATAGCTATATTATTGCTTTGGGTACTTGGTGTGATGTGATGCAACAAATTTGTGTATTAGGGGCAACGGGTTCTATAGGGCGTAGTACGTTAGATGTTATTGGGCAACATCTGGAACAATATCAAGTGTTTGCCTTAACCGCACACCAGCGTATTAACGAGCTAGCGGAGCTATGTATCAAATATAAGCCCATATTTGCAGTAGTTACTAATAAAGAAGATCAACAACAGTTACAGCAGTGGCTTACCCAACAGGGTTTAGCAACCGAAGTGCTGCAAGGAAAAGAAGCCTTATGTGAAGTTACTAGTCATCCTGAGGTAGCCGTGGTAATGGCTGCTATTATTGGGGCAGCTGGTTTAGAACCTACCTTAGCGGCAGTTAAAGCTGGTAAAAAAGTGTTATTGGCTAATAAAGAATCGCTGGTTATGTCGGGTGCTTTATTTATGCAGACCGTAAAAGATAGTAAAGCTACTTTATTACCTATAGATAGTGAACATAATGCTATTTTTCAATGCTTGCCCAGTACTTTTGATAGTGATTTGCCAAAGATAGGTGTCCGTAAAATTTTATTAACTGCTTCTGGTGGACCGTTTCGCAATACTGCTATTGAGCAGTTAGCGACGGTCACCCCAGCACAAGCTTGTGCGCACCCTAATTGGTCGATGGGTAAGAAGATTTCAGTAGATTCAGCGACTATGATGAATAAAGGTTTAGAGTTAATAGAAGCCTGTTGGTTATTTAATGCCCAGCCTGAACAAATTGAAATAGTTATTCAGCCACAAAGTGTTATTCATTCTATGGTAGACTACTTGGATGGTAGTGTTTTGGCGCAGCTAGGTAATCCTGATATGAGAACGCCAATAGCTCATGCTTTAGCTTGGCCAGATAGAATTACTTCTGGGGTAACGCCATTAGATTTATTTAAAATAGGCCATCTTGATTTTATGCAACCTGATGAGCAACGTTTTCCTTGTTTGCGTTTAGCCAAAGAAGCAATAAAAACGAAAGGCACTGCACCAGCTATTTTGAATGCAGCTAATGAGGTTGCGGTAGCGGCATTTTTGAATGAACAAATTAAATTTACTATGATTAAACAAGTTATAGCGGAAACTTTAAATAAATTAGCAGTAACTGATGCTAGTACGTTAGAATTAATTTTAACGGCTGATGGTCAAGCAAGAAGGTTTGCTACTAATTATATAAAGACCTTAGGATAATTTTTATATGTCAATGTTATTAGGTGCACTAGTTGCTTTAGGCGTATTAGTTACGTTTCATGAGTTTGGACACTTTTGGGTTGCTCGCCGCTGTGGAGTTGAGGTAATACGCTTTTCTATTGGTTTTGGTAAACCTTTGCTACGTTGGCATGATAAATATGGTACAGAGTTTGTTATAGCTATGATTCCGCTTGGTGGGTATGTAAAGATGCTGGATGAAAGGGAAGAAGAGGCAGCAATCCCTGAGTATAAACTACCCTTCGCGTTTAATCGTAAGCCAGTTGGTCAACGTATTGCTATTGTGGCGGCAGGCCCAATAGCTAATTTTATTTTAGCTGTTATATTGTTTTGGTTAGTGGCTTTAATAGGTTCTAAAGAGCCTATTCCCATTATTGGTAAAGTGGTACCTGAGAGTATTGCTGCTGTATCTGGCTTAAAGCCTCTGGATGAAATAGTTGCTATAGATGGTGTTAAAACTGTTACATGGGGTGATATAGCTTTTCAACTGTTTGGTAGATTAGGTGAAACGGGTAATATTGCCGTTACTGTGAAAGATCAACAGTTAGTTGAAAAAACTTATCAGTTGGCCATCAATAATTGGCTAAGAGGAGCAGATAAGCCTAATCCTTTTCATGGAATAGGAATTGAAGCTTATCGTCCCCCTATTAAACCTGAGTTAGTTGCTATAGCTCAAGATAGTCCAGCAGAACGAGCAGGGCTCAAAGCAGGTGATTTATTAATTAGTCTTAATGGTACCCCTGTGGCAGATTGGTTGACTTTTTCTGAAATAATTCAACAGTCGCCTAATCAAGTTGTTACGGTGGGTTATCTGCGTGCAGGGCAAAGTTATACGACTTCTGTGGCGTTAGCGACATTTCCTGATGTTGCGAAAAAAATTGGTTATATAGGTGTAGAAGTTAAAGCTGTTTGGCCTGAGGATAAATTGCGTAGAGTCAATTATGGACCTTTGGTAGCGATACCCAAAGCATTGCATCAGACTTGGTCGTTTAGCGTTCTTACTTTGTCAGCCATTAAGAAAATGTTTAGTGGCGAGATGTCTGTGAAAAATTTAAGTGGCCCTATTACTATTGTAAAAGTAGCGGGTTCAAGCGTTGAATCAGGGTTTACTAGTTTTTTAATGTTTTTAGCATTATTTAGTGTCAGTTTAGGGGTGTTTAACCTCTTACCCATCCCTGTCTTAGATGGCGGCCATTTATTATTTTATATGATCGAATTAGTCAGAAGGCGCCCTGTTTCTGAGCAAGTACAAGGGGTAGCATTACAGCTAGGGGTATTTTTAATGATAGCTATTATGTTATTTGCTATTATGAATGATTTAAATTGGTTATAATGCAACACTTAAAGTTCATTTTATTTGGTTCAGGTACTATTCAGGATTAAAAGGGCTACATGAAATATTTGTTATTACCTGCAGTATTGGCTGCTGTTGTATCTATAGAGGTTCATGCAGAGTCCTTTACTATTTCTGATATTCGCATCAATGGCCTACAGCGGGTTTCGGCGGGTAGTGTGTTTTCTGCATTACCTATCAGAATAGGTGATCAGGCTACTGAGGTTAGTCTTGCTGAAGCCTCGCGAGCTTTATTTAGAACGGGCTATTTTCAGGATATTAGACTTACCCGAAGTGGCGATGTTTTAACCATTACGGTGGTGGAAAGACCTTCTATTGCTGCCATTGATATTACTGGTAATAAAGCTATAAAAACCGAGGATTTGCTAAAAGGCTTAAGACAAGCTGGCCTAGCTGAAGGTGAAATATTTCAACGTGTTACCTTAGAAAGAGTACGTAATGAGCTATTACGCCAATATGTGGCACAGGGGCGCTATTCGGCTGATGTAGACACAGAAGTTATTTCAGAGCCGAGAAATAGGGTTCGTTTAAAAATTAAAATTAATGAAGGGGTGGTAGCTACTATTGCTCATATTAACGTAGTAGGTAATACCGTTTTTAAAGATGAAGTATTATCTAATTTGTTTGAGTTGAAAATTAAGAAGTGGTACAGATTCTTTAGTAGTGCAGATAAATATTCTAGAGAAAAGTTATCTGGCGATTTAGAAAGGCTGCGCTCTTATTATATGGATCGCGGCTATGTGAATATGGATATTTCTTCTACGCAGGTCTCTATTACGCCTGATAAAAAGAATGTTTATATCACTGTAAATATAGAAGAAGGGGATAAATACCGTATTCGTGACGTTAAATTAGCGGGCGATCTTAAATTACCTGAAGAAACCTTACGTTCCTTGTTGCTAGTCCAAAAGGGGCAAGTCTTTTCTCGTAAACTTATGGTAACTTCATCGGAGCTGGTTAGTCGCAGATTAGGCAACGATGGTTATGCTTTTGCTGATGTGAAAGGTATTCCAGAAACGCATCCAGAAGACCATACAGTATCTATAACCTTTACTGTGGATCCTGGTAAAAGAGTTTATGTAAACCGTATTAATTTTCGCGGTAATACTAAAACAGAGGATGTTGTATTACGTAGAGAAATGCGTCAAATTGAAGGTGGCTGGGCGTCAACTTATTTGATAGATCAATCTAAAACTCGTTTGGAACGTTTAGGTTATTTTAAAGAGGTTAAAGTTGAAACTCCGGCAGTACC
>CALYQH010000120.1 GCA_945283395.1 uncultured Ventosimonas sp.
AAAATTAACCTTGTTTCTTACTAATTGCTTCAGCAATATTTGATGGTGCCTCAGCATATTTCAAGAACTCCATAGAGTAACTTGCACGACCCTGAGACATAGAGCGAACGTCTGTAGCATAACCAAACATTTCACCCAATGGAACTTCTGCTCTAATAACTGTACCAGACACAGATTCTTCCATACCCTGAATCATACCACGACGGCGATTAAGGTCACCCATTACATCACCCATGTAGTCTTCAGGAGTTACTACTTCAACCTTCATAATAGGTTCTAGCAACACCGCACCACCTTTCGTAGAAAGTTGCTTAGTTGCCATAGAAGCAGCAAATTTAAATGCCATCTCGGAGGAGTCAACATCATGATAGGAACCATCAAACACTGTTGCTTTTAAACCAAGCAAAGGATAGCCGGCAATTACACCGTTCTTCATTTGCTCTTCAATACCCTTCTGGATAGCAGGAATATATTCTTTAGGAATAACACCACCGACAATTTCATTGATAAACTCTAAACCTTCCTGACCTTCATCAGCAGGGGCGAAGCGAATCCAACAATGACCATATTGTCCACGACCACCTGATTGGCGGACATATTTACCTTCCACCTCACAGGTATTACGGATGGCTTCACGATAAGCTACTTGAGGTTTACCTATATTAGCTTCTACCCCAAACTCACGTTTCATACGGTCAACAATGATGTCTAAGTGTAACTCACCCATACCAGAAATAATAGTCTGGCCTGATTCCTCGTCTGTATTAACACGGAAAGAGGGATCTTCTTGAGCTAATTTACTTAAAGCAAGTCCCATTTTTTCTTGGTCAGCTTTAGTTTTTGGCTCAACAGCTACAGATATTACTGGCTCAGGGAAATCCATACGTTCAAGAATAATTGGCTTATCACTATCGCATAAAGTGTCACCTGTAGTCACATCTTTCATGCCAATAAGTGCTGCAATATCTCCCGCACGTACTTCATCAATTTCTTTACGATCGTTAGCATGCATCTGCACCATACGACCCACACGCTCTTTCTTACCCTTTACAGAGTTAATAACTGAGTCGCCTGATTTTAGTACACCTGAATAAACACGCACAAAGGTTAAGGTACCTACGAATTTATCAGAAGCGATCTTGAATGCCAATGCTGAAAATGGTTCATTATCATCAGCATGACGTTCATCATGTTTCTCAGCATCATCTGGATCAGTTCCTTTAATAGAAGGAATTTCATCTGGTGATGGTAAAAACTGAATAACCGCATCTAGCACCAATGGGACACCTTTATTTTTAAAAGATGAACCACATACTGCTGGCACAATTTCACAAGCAATAGTACGTTGACGAAGACCAGCCACTATATCTTCAGTAGATAAGTCACCTTCTTCTAAGTACTTGTTCATTAATTCTTCATTAGCTTCAGCTGCTGCTTCCACCATATGAGAGCGCCATTCTTCTGCTAACTCTTTCATATCCGCAGGAATTTCTTCTTCACGGAACGTTACGCCTTGATCAGCATCATTCCAATAAATAGCCTTCATCTTTAGAAGATCTACTTGACCTTGAAAATTTTCCTCTGCACCAATAGCTAACTGAATAGGTACAGGAGTATGACCTAAGCGTTTTTTAATTTGCTCAATAACACGTAAATAATTAGCGCCTGCACGATCCATTTTATTAACATAGACGATGCGGGGCACACCATATTTATTGGCTTGACGCCAAACTGTTTCAGATTGGGGCTCAACGCCTGATGTACCACAAAATACTACAACAGCGCCATCTAGTACACGTAATGAACGTTCTACTTCAATAGTAAAATCCACGTGACCGGGGGTATCAATGATATTGACCCGATATTTATCAAATTGCTTTGAAGATCCTGACCAGAATGCTGTGGTAGCAGCAGAGGTAATAGTAATACCACGCTCTTGTTCTTGCTCCATCCAATCCATGGTAGCAGCACCATCATGAACCTCACCCATTTTGTGGTTCACTCCGGTATAAAATAATATACGCTCAGTCGTAGTAGTTTTACCGGCATCCACATGTGCGCAAATACCAATATTACGATAGCGATTAATAGGAGTTGTACGAGCCATAAGGTCCTCGTTAAATAATCAATAAAGTTAGAAACGATAATGTGAGAAAGCTTTATTAGCTTCAGCCATACGATGTACATCTTCACGTTTCTTAACTGCTGCGCCTTTACCTTCGGCGGCATCTAATAATTCACCTGCTAGCCTTAAAGCCATAGATTTTTCGCCGCGATTGCGGGAAGCATCTACTAACCAGCGCATAGCTAGCGCATTACGACGTGATGGACGTACTTCAACTGGAACCTGATAAGTAGCTCCACCTACGCGGCGGGACTTAACTTCTACTAACGGAGCGATGGCCTCAAGTGCTTTTTCGAAGAAATCTAAAGGTTGCTCAGTATTTTTACGTTGTTTAATGGTTTCAAGTGCACCGTAAACTATACGTTCAGCGACTGCTTTTTTACCACTTTCCATCACGTGATTGATAAACTTAGCGAGAATTTGACTTCCATACTTAGGGTCATCAAGAATTTCACGCTTAGCTGCGACACGACGTCTTGGCATTGGATAAGCCCTCTATACGGTCTTCAGGTTAGCTCGGAATTTATCCGACCTTACTCTTATCGACACAAGTTAAATAATTTATTTTGGACGCTTAGCGCCATATTTAGAACGTGCTTGTTTACGGTCTTTAACACCGGTAGTATCTAAAGATCCGCGCACGGTATGATAACGCACACCGGGTAAGTCTTTTACACGACCACCGCGAATAAGCACCACACTATGTTCTTGTAAGTTATGACCTTCACCACCAATATAGGAAGTTACTTCATAACCATTGGTTAAACGTACACGACATACTTTACGCATAGCCGAGTTAGGTTTTTTAGGAGTCGTAGTGTAAACACGCACACACACTCCACGACGTTGGGGGCAGCGTTGTAAAGCAGGGACGTCGCTTTTATCGACGAGACGCTTACGAGGCTTGCGCACCAATTGATTAATTGTTGCCATCTATTGCTCCGATCAATTTTTACAACATAATAAAAATGGCGAGGAAAAGCCCCCGCCAAATTTAGGGATATAAAGTCTAAAGACAATATAACTTTACGTCAAGCAAACATTGTTAATTTGTTAACATTTACTTAGTTTTATGTCAAGTTTAAAGCTTCAGTTAAGGCTGCTTCAACTTCATCAGCACTCACTTGTGTATTATCTACATCTAAATCTCTGCGCTCTTTACGCTCATTATGATAGGCTAAACCAGTACCGGCTGGAATTAAACGCCCAACCACTACGTTTTCCTTTAGCCCTCTTAAATAATCACGTTTACCAGTTACTGCCGCTTCAGTTAGAACCCGTGTAGTCTCTTGGAACGAAGCAGCAGACATAAAGGACTCGGTAGAAAGCGAGGCTTTAGTAATACCAAGCAAAATACGTTCATACTTCGCAGGGAATTTATTAGCAGATGCTAATACTTCATTTTCCTCAAGCACATTAGTTAATTCAGCTTGATCACCTTTTATCAAGCTTGAATCACCTGATTCAGTAATTTCTACTTTACGTAACATTTGACGTAAAATGGTTTCAATATGCTTATCGTTAATCTTCACGCCTTGTAAACGATAAACCTCTTGAATTTCCTGTACAATATAACGTGCTAAGGCAGGAACACCTAATAAGCGTAAGATATCATGTGGATTACTTGGTCCATCAGAGATTACTTCACCACGACTTACTTGTTCACCTTCGAATACGTTCAAATGACGCCATTTAGGAATCAATTCTTCATAAGGTTCACTACCATCTGTAGGTGTTATAACCAACCGACGCTTACCTTTTGTCTCTTTGCCGAAAGAAATAGCACCACTGATTTCAGCTAAAATAGATGGTTCTTTCGGACGGCGTGCTTCAAATAAATCAGCAACACGTGGTAAACCACCTGTAATATCACGAGTCTTAACTGTTTCAGTTGGAATCCGTGCGATAATTTCACCTACGCCAATCTTTGAACCATCGGTTAAACTGACTAGCGCATTAGCTGGTAACAAATATTGAGCAGCAACATCTGTTCCTGGTAATAATAAATCTTTACCCTTAGCGTCCACTAACTTAACTGCTGGACGAATATCTTTTCCAGCGGCGGGTCTATCTTTGGCATCCATTACCTCAATATTAGTTAAACCTGTTAACTCATCTGCTTGACGTTTGATAGTAATACCTTCTTCCATTCCCACGAAAGAAACCAAACCTTCAACTTCAGAGACAATAGGGTGAGTACTTGGATCCCACTTAGCTATTACAGCTCCCGATACTACTTTATCGCCATCCTTGATAGAAACAACAGCACCATAAGGCAGTTTGTAACGTTCACGTTCACGTCCGAATTCATCAGCAATAGCTAACTCACCAGAACGAGAAACAGCTACTAATACACCATCAGCACGCACAACATATTTTAAATTATGTAACCGAACAGTACCACCATTCTTCACCTGAATACTATCTGCTGCTGCGCTTCGGCTTGCCGCACCACCTATATGGAAGGTACGCATGGTTAACTGGGTTCCTGGTTCACCTATTGATTGTGCTGCAATGACACCTACAGCTTCACCCATATTAACTAGATGACCACGAGCTAAATCACGGCCATAGCATTTAGCGCATAAGCCATGTCTAGACTCACAAGTGATAGGAGAACGTACTAAAATTTCATCAACATTAGCTTTCTCTACTAATTCAACCCAATGCTCATCTAGCAATGTACCAGCTGGCACAATTACATCACTCTTAGTACCAGGCTTGATAACATCCTTTGCCACTACACGACCTAGAACTCTCTCCGCTAAAGGCTCTACAATTTCTCCACCTTCAATATTAGCAGTCATTAACAAGCCTTGATCTGTACCGCAGTCATCCTCTGTTACAACTAAATCTTGCGCTACATCTACTAGACGACGAGTTAAGTAACCTGAGTTCGCTGTTTTCAGTGCAGTATCCGCCAAGCCTTTACGAGCACCAGGGGTAGAGATAAAATACTGTAAAACGTTCAATCC
>CALYQH010000121.1 GCA_945283395.1 uncultured Ventosimonas sp.
GTATAGATTACTATAATAATCTGAAAATACATAAATTTTTTATGTGTAATGTGATCTATTTCTCATATCACAAGGAAATGTAATATTTTTTTACATTTAAACGCTTGCTCTAAATAAATTACTCGAAAAAGATCTTTACCAGTCTATAATTCATTGCTAATATAGCCTCAAAGTAAAGATTGTTTGATATCTCAATTGAGATATGCAGAATTGTCGTTACTCTTATGATTACTTCTAAACAGGGATTATTTGCTAGGATAGCAAAGCAAGGCCTGCACGGAAACAGGAGTTAGGGCGTGGTACGGATGTCGAGGTCGGTTTACAAGGATATGTAAACGAAACAGTCTGAGACTGTTTTTAGCATGAGAGATTATTATTAGAAGTAAAAGTAGAGTAACGGCATTTTTTATTCTATTTTTTGTTATTTTTTCTCTTTCATTATCATTTTATTTTTTTCTAATAGTTGTCTTAAGATAATAGGAGTTACTATTTGTTGATCATAAGGTAGCTGTTTTAACTCAGCATATTTTGCCAACTGGTTTTGTAGCTCTATAGGTAATGCATAGATAGGTATAGTAAGAGGTCTTTCGCTAATTCGCTTACCATCCATATTTTTATCTAATTCTAAGAAACCTTTATAATCAGCAGTTAATAATGTTTTTTCTCTACTAGGGATTTGTTTAAGCAATTTTAATGACGCTTTATTACAGCCAATACCAGTAGCTAACTTATTTTGCTGATACTTTTTTAAAGGCAACTTATAGTGATGTGAAAACACAAAATTCAATAAATAAAAACTATGTTTAGCAGGACAAACGATCCCTATCGGAAAAAAAGCATCCGTTTTATCTGGCATTTGTAACCATTGAAAACTTATTAATTGAGTAATGGGTAATTGCTCAACTTTATCCCAACTACGAGTATTAAAACTACTGTGATGCTTATTTAAATAAATATCTACACGCAGATTAGGATTAAAAATAAAAATTAATAAAATAAATAGAATAATAGCTACTATTATTTGTACAAAAAAATTAACCCACTGTTTATTGATGGCAATAAATAACAAACTTATATAACAAGCGGCCACTACAATGAAAAATATAAAACCTAATCTATCAGATTGAAGCTGTAAAAAATAACAGTCTAACGAATGCTTATCTAATAACTGAACAGCTATACCAAAGCCAACGCTTAAGAATATGACCGTTAGTAGCAATAGATTACGCGTTAAGATATCTAACAAAGATAAAGGTTGATACTCTTTGTTTGGCAAATTTTGCTGTAGTTCCTTCTGTTCCACACCAATACTTAAAACCTATATTATTTTATTATAAATCAATGATATGCGCTTATTTTAGATAGTTCAAAATAGCATTTAAACAATAACAGAATTCTTAGCAATTGCCTATGCTAGATTAATAGTTAATTATTTCTTAATATCTCACGCTAGAATTTTTATCTATTCACTAGGGCTAATAACTTCTGGTTAGAAGGTATTTGATCAGTTCTAATTCTGATTAAATGAACTCCAGCCGCCTTTAATGCCTTATCCTTTCTCAAATCAGCCTCCTTTCTGTGAGGATGCGAATGACTCGCATCATCTAACTCTATCACAGCAACCGTGATAAATTCATTATCTACTAGCACATAATCGACACTTAAACGCCAAATTTTATTAAGCCATTTCAATTCATTTTTGCCTTTAGGAGGTCTAATAATACGTGATAACTGTACTTGTACAAAAAGGTGATACTGCGGGAAGGCAAGCTGTAATTGCTTATAGAATTTTTTTTCAACTTCCGACATAATAGCCTCTTTTTTATAAGGCCATCGTTGTGTTTTATTTAACAGCAACACAAGCAGTAGCACTAGGAAAAGCCCACCAATAAGCAACAATAGATAAAGCAACAATGACAGGAATTGCTCCTTGTTTATAACCATGCTCAATTCTCTAAATAGTGTTGACGTATGGCTCTAATATCAATACCCAAGGTATCTGTTAGATAGCGATACACGCCTCCATACTGTTTATTTATGACAGCTATAGCTGTTTCTAAATAAACTGGATAAACACTTAAAAAAGCTTCCCAAATGTCTGCATCAGGCGCAAAACCCTCTAATAAATCTGCTAGTTGTTGTTTTAAAATACTAACCACTTCATTTGAAAGTAAATATTCATCCATAATAGATTGTTCAGCAACTCCTAAAGCACTTAATAATAAGAAAGTTGCAAATCCAGTTCTATCTTTACCTGCCGTACAATGATACAACAATACTTTGCCTTGCTCAGCAAGTTTCAATAAATATCGAAACTCTTGTTTAAAGTCGACAGGAAAACGCTTATATACCATGCACATAGCAGATTTAGCCTGCTCACTATCAAGTTGTTCATTTATGAGCTCCACTATATTACCTGTAAAGATGGGTTTAGCCACACAATTGAACTGCTGAGTAAAAAATTGCTCATTATTTCGTTTTTCTTCTATACTTCGAAAATCAACAATTTCATCTAACTTAAGGTTTTGTAAATACCCACAATCTTTTGCAGAGCCAACACAAGGATTAGCCGAGCGAAACAGTTTACCCTTGTAAATTCGCTGCCCTTGTAGGTTAACCAATCCCCCTAAGTCTCGAAAATTAATGACCTTTTCCATCATATAAGCTAACCGAATATATCCGCTAATGCTGAATGCACACAGTATAGAACACCTTCTTCAACCTCTCCACCTAATTGTTTATAAACCTTAGGGACGGAGGCTAACTTATACTCTTCCTCTAAAAATGAATGCCTAATCCTATCTAACAAATCCTCCGGTAAATCCAAGGCTTGTTCTAAAGAAAGTTGTTGTTGGCTTATAGCCTCTGCTAATGCTCTATACACTACCCTAGATGTACAGTTTAATTTATGGGCTATTTGTTCTACAACCATACCCGCCCTCGCCAACGCTATTATTTCATATTGAATATCTCTTGCTCTTGAATCGCTAACTGATTGCTCTCCATTGATAACCTCCAGAAAAGCCGGACCATAATTTTCTAACTTATGACTACCAATACCATTTATCATGGCCATATCACCCAGAGTACGAGGTTTTAATCTTAACATTTCAAGTATTGTCGCATCATGGAAGATAACATATGGTGGTACATTATGCTCCTCTGCCAATCTTCTTCGTAAAGTACGTAAGGCTTCCCATAGCTTTTTCTCATCTTCCCTAACATGATGAATAACTGTCCTTGGTTTATCGAGTTTAGGAATTTGATCAACCCTTAACTGTAATTTTTCTTCGCCTCTTAATACAGCTCTACAATTGTCAGTAAGACGTAATCCTGAAAAACCCTCTAAATCTATTGTTACCAAATTTCTAATAATTAATTGTCGAAACAAAGTTCGCCAAGTCTTTTCAGTTATTTGTTTACCTATGCCAAACACTGATAAATATTGATGTCCTAACTCCCTGACTTTGTCCGTGCCACGCCCTAATAATACATCTACTAAATGCCCTACCCCATAGCGCTGCCCTGTTCTATAAATAGCTGATAACGCTTTTCTAGCCGCTTCTGTGGCATCCCATGTTTGTACATTATCACGGCAATTATCACAATAGCCACAAGGCTCAGCTAATACCTCATCAAAATAGGCTAATAATACTTGGCGGCGGCAACGTGTTTCCTCACAAAGTGCTAACATAGCCTGCAACTTATATAATTCAACTTTTTTATGCTGTTCACTAGCCTCTGATTGCACTATTAACTGTTGATTAAGCAAGACATCTTGCAGACCATATACCATCCAAGCTTCAGAGGGTAACCCATCACGCCCAGCTCGCCCTGTCTCTTGATAATAAGCTTCTAAGCTTTTAGGCAAGTCTAAATGGGCGACAAACCTAACATTTGGCTTGTCAATGCCCATACCAAAAGCTATGGTTGCTACCATGATTATCCCTTCTTCATTGATAAATCTTTGCTGATTGGTATTTCTTATCTCACTCGATAATCCTGCATGATAGGGCAATGCATTATAACCTTGACTACATAAAAACGCTGCCGTTTCTTCAACCCTTTTGCGAGACATACAATAAACGATACCCGCTACTTCTTTCTTATCAATTAAAAAATTTAACAATTGCTTACGGGGTTGTTCTTTTGACTGAATACGATAAAAAATATTAGGTCTATCAAAACTAGCTACAAACGTTTTAGCCTGATGAAGTTGTAACTTGTCAACAATCTCTTGTTGTGTTCTAGTGTCAGCTGTTGCAGTAAGCGCTACACGAGGAACATCACCAAATAATTTAGCCAACTGACCAAGTTGTAAATACTCAGGGCGAAAATCATGCCCCCATTGAGATACACAATGGGCTTCATCTATAGCAAATAGTGCGATAGGTAAATGTTGCAAAAAACTCAACATCCGCTCTTGCACAAGACGCTCTGGAGCAACATACAGAAATTTTATTTTACCTGCCATTAAATCTCTAGCAATGTCTCTTTGTTGCTGCGCTGACAGCGAAGAATTCAGGGCTGCCGCTTTAATACCTAATTCATTTAATGTTATAACTTGATCTTGCATTAACGCAATAAGTGGCGAAATAACCACAGCCAAACCATCTTTTAACATCGCAGGAATCTGGAAACAAATAGATTTACCTCCCCCTGTAGGCATTAATACTAGTGCATCCTTACCCCTGACTATGTGATCTATAATAGCAGCTTGCTGGCCTCGAAAAGAATCATAACCAAAGATACTTTTTAAAATGGATAATGCTTGCTTTTGCATAAATACTCCAAATTCATCCGTGAATTATACAAATACACCACAGAATAGGCTATAAATAACAAATTAATGAAGAAAATACATGAAATAAGTCGTAATATGTTCTACTATGTTGGTATTAGTTCTCTGTTAAGGTAGACTCTATGGTATTTACAATGAATGCTAATAACTCATTGCAAGCTTTCTTGGATCAAGATATCCATGAAGAAATGATGACCTATATCCAAGCTCATGGTTATCTAACTGCGCTTTGTATCTGCCCTGTAGATATTCCTGAACAAGAATGGCTAGATATTTTATTTGG
>CALYQH010000122.1 GCA_945283395.1 uncultured Ventosimonas sp.
CTAATAGCTTTTGTTGTTTATCATTGTAGTATGAATAGCGGAAGGGAAGTTCTTTAGTCACCTTGATATTAAGCATTTTCTAATCAAATAGGTGACTTCACAGAAACAGAAATTATAACGCTATGTTCTAATCTCTAGGCAATGGCTAATAAGTAATGCAGTTAATATTAAGAGGTTTATGCAAAAAACTGCTGCTATCATATCAAGTAGCTATCTCATGCTAATCTTTATAAAAAGGTTGCTAGTTAAATTTAGAATTGAAAGAAAAGTTTCATTATTTTTACCTTTCTTTATAAACTGCTACAATAAACAGTTTCTACTTTATTAATTGATGATTAAGAAATGAATAATCTACCTCAAGCTGAATTATTATGCCCAGCCGGTACGTTAAAAGCCATGCGTTATGCCTTTGCCTATGGCGCAGATGCTGTATATGCAGGGCAGCCACGTTATAGCTTGCGGGTACGAAATAACGAGTTTGATCATAAACACCTAAAGCTAGGTATAGATGAGGCTCACGCACAAGGTAAAAAGTTTTATGTAGTCGTTAATATTGCGCCACATAACGCTAAATTAAAGACTTTTATTAAAGATTTAGAGCCCGTGGTGGCAATGCAGCCAGATGCCCTTATTATGTCTGATCCAGGTTTAATCCTGTTAGTGCGGGAGAGTTTTCCGCACATGGCTATTCACCTATCGGTACAGTCCAATGCAGTAAACTGGGCGGCTGTTAAATTCTGGAAACAAATGGGCTTAACCAGAGTTATATTATCCCGTGAGTTATCTTTAGAAGAAATTGAAGAAATTCATCAGCACGTACCCGATATAGAATTAGAAGTATTTGTGCATGGTGCGCTTTGCATGGCGTATTCAGGGAGGTGCTTACTATCAGGCTATATGAATCATAGAGATCCTAATCAAGGTACTTGTACGAATGCCTGCCGTTGGCAATATGGTGTAGAGCCAGCTAAGGAAAATGAATTGGGAGAAATTGTCAGCAAGCAACAGGCAATGGTGAAAATTGCTGAGCCTACCTTAGGAGCAGGTAAAACAACGAATGATGTTTTTGTATTAAGGGAAAAAACTCGCCCCCACGAAGAAATGACTGCTTTTGAAGATGAACACGGCACTTATATAATGAATTCTAAAGATTTAAGGGCAGTGCAACATGTTGAGCGATTAGTCAAAATAGGTGTTCACTCACTAAAAATAGAAGGTCGTACTAAGTCTCATTATTACTGTGCTCGTACTGCTCAAGTTTATCGTAAAGCAATAGATGACGCGTTAGCAGGTCGCCCGTTTGATAAGTCTTTAATGAATACTTTGGAATCACTAGCCCATAGGGGATATACCGAAGGTTTCTTACGCCGCCATGTGCATGACGAATACCAAAATTATGAGCAGGGTACTTCGGTTTCAGATAGACAACAATTTGTTGGTGAGTTTACTGGCGCAAGAAGAGGTGAACTAGCTGAGGTGGTCGTTAAAAACCGTTTTGTGTTAGGTGACAAATTAGAGATGATGACCCCGCAAGGTAATTTACACTTTGTATTAGAGTGTATGGAAGATAGCAAAGGTGAAACTGTTGATGTGGCACCAGGTGACGGGCATGTCATGTATATTCCTGTGCCAGCAGCAGTTAATCTAGCATATGCATTATTAATGCGCTTTTTAGATAGTGGTGACACTAAGACGGCAATAATTAAACAAGTGGGTTAACCGGTTATTTGAATGATAGATGAGGTAATAGGGTGGCATTAACAGTTCTTGGCCTATCAGGGGCAGTAAACCATGATCCTTCAGCAGCTTTATATATAGATGGTAAATTAATAGCCGCAGCAGAAGAAGAACGTTTTGTTCGTGATAAACATGCAAAAGGCCGGATGCCTTATGAATCAGCTAAGTTTTGCTTGCAGCAAGCTGGTATTAAACCTAATGAGGTAGATGTCGTTGCTATTCCTTTTGCAGCCATTAGTATTTTTAGTAAAGCTCGTTGGCATTATGCTAAACGTTATTGGTATGCGCCTGATCGTGCGTTAGATGCCATTTTAAATGGTAATAGACGTTATCGTCGTTATTATAAGCATATTCAATGGTGTTTAGTACAATTGGGCTTTGATCTTAAAAAGACTAAAATACAACCGGTAGAACATCATTTAGCGCATGCTTCAAGTGCGTATCATTGTTCGGGGTTTAAAGAAAAAACAGCTATTTTAGGCATAGATGGTAAAGGCGAATATGCTACTACTTTCTTTGGTTATGGCGAAAATGGCAAGATTCACAAAATTAAAGAATTCTATGATCCTGATTCATTAGGTGGTCTTTATGGTGCTATTACTGAATATTTAGGGTTTGATATGCTAGATGGTGAGTTTAAAGTCATGGGAATGGCCCCTTATGGGGATCCTTCTAAATATGATTTTTCTCGTTTAGCCAAGTTTGAAAATGGCGAGCTTATCATTAACACTGACTATGCTAATGTGATAGGTTTCCGCCGTTATAAAGAAAAAGGCAAAGGCTATTATTTTTCTCCTAAGCTCATAGAATGGTTAGGCCCTAAACGTGAAGGTGATATTGCCGATGACCCCTATGTACATTACGCAGCCAGTATCCAAGCATTATTTGAAAAGTTGTCTTTAGATATGATGGACTATTATCTTGGTGATATTATTAAAGAAACGGGTAAAATTGCTTTTGCTGGCGGTTGCGCGCTTAATGTAAAACTTAACCAAAAAATTATTGCTTGTCCTGAGGTCAAAGAATTATTTGTTCAGCCTGCTTCGAGCGATGCGGGAACGGCAGTAGGCGCTGCTGCTTATGTATCTAATCAAAAAGGTGTTCCTGTTGAAAAAATGCAACACGTGTATTTAGGCCCTGCTTACTCAAATGAAGACATCATAGCAGCTTGTGCCGATCATCCTAATAAGCCACAATGGAAGAAAATAGACAATGTGGTAGAGCGCATTGCTAACATATTAGTGGATGGTAATCCAGTGGCATGGATGCAGGGTCGTATGGAGTTTGGTCCTCGTGCGTTGGGTGGTCGTTCTATTCTAGGTTGCCCTAGCGTGGCTGGTGTGGCCGATCGTATCAACGAGCAAATTAAATTCCGTGAAAGGTGGCGTCCCTTCTGTCCTTCAATGCTTGATACAATAGCGCCAAACATGTTTAAAATAGATCATCCTGCCCCTTTTATGACCTTTACTTTTGAGGTTCATGATGAATGGAAAACGCGTGTTCCAGAAGTAGTACATGAAGATGGTACTTCTCGTGCCCAAGCACTTAAGCGAGAGTTTAATCCTAGATACTACGATCTGATGAAAGAGTTGGAAAGCCTCACTGGTAATGGCGTGGTATTAAATACCTCGCTTAATAGACGTGGTGAACCTATGGTTTGCTCAGCTACTGATGCGCTTAATATGTTCTATGGTTCTGACCTTCGTTATTTAATTATGGAAGATATCTTGGTAGTGAAAGAAGGCTCGGATTGGTACGATGCTATCTAATGGATAAGAAAATATGATTTGTAAAATAATTGATAAGGGGACTGCCAGCGTTTTACAATTCAGTCTAGCTGCTTAATTAAAGGAGCATCAGTTTATTTTTGCTACCTATTGGCAAGGAGAGTTACAGAAAATTAGTTAAGATAGCTGACTTTGATGAGTAGAGAATGTTAATAGATCACGGAACATTGAAAGAATGGGACTAAAGATCACCAATTATATGAATGTCCATTCTACAGGAAAAAGATAAGGATTTATAATGACCCTTGCAGTTACTTATAGTAGGGCGCAAGTTGGAATGACTGCGCCTTGTGTTACCGTAGAAAGCCATCTATCTAATGGATTACCTTCTTTAACTTTAGTTGGCTTGCCAGAAACAGCTGTACGAGAAGCTAAAGATAGGGTACGAAGTGTTATTATTAACTCGCAATTTGAATTTCCTGCTAGGCGTATTACGTTAAATCTTGCCCCCGCTGACTTGCCTAAGGAGGGAGGACGTTTTGATTTAGCTATTGCCTTAGGTATTTTAGCCAGTAGTGGGCAAATACCAGTAGATCCTTTAAATAAAGTAGAGTGCTTAGGTGAGTTAGCCTTATCAGGTCATTTACGTCCAGTTCGAGGTGTTTTACCAGCAGCATTAGAGGTAAGAGCTGCGGGGCGGGCACTAATAGTGCCTATTGAAAATGCTGAAGAACCAAGCTTAGCCAAGGGATTAATTGTTTATGGGGTAGCGCATTTGTTGGATCTAGTTGGACATTTTACTGGACAACAATCTTTAGCACCCTATCAAGCCAAGGGGCTATTAACTCACCCTTTGCCTTATCCAGATTTAGCTGATGTACAAGGCCAACTAGCTGCTAAACGCGCTTTGTTAATAGCTGCTTGTGGCGGTCATAATGTATTGTTTAGTGGCCCTCCTGGTACAGGAAAAACTTTGTTAGCTAGTAGATTACCAGGGATTTTGCCACACTTAACTGAGCAAGAGGCATTAGAGGTAGCTGCTATTTATTCTATCGCTAGTCCTCAAGCTTTAACTCAGTGGCCACAAAGGCCGTTTAGAGCACCTCATCATACTTCTTCTGCGGCGGTGTTAGTAGGTGGTGGCTGTCATTTACAACAAAAAAGGCTACTAAATAGAAATAAATGCTACAAAAATTTGATAAGGAGTTCGAGATTATGTCTACAGATGTAACCAGTCATTCTGATGTAGCTTATAAAGATTTGCCCAATGATAATATATCCCGAGTTGTATGGTGGTATGGAGGAATAGTAAAAAATACTTCTCCAAATAGTACTGTGCCATTAATTGAGGTTTTATTTAGAGAGTTATCGGATGATGATATAATGCTAGTTGATGCAGAATCATATTCTGTTATTAAGATACCTGTTTCTGCATTAGATGGCTTTAAAATTGGTACGATATGGAAGAATAGGAAAGAGATTGGCCTTGTATGGGATATAGAGCATTATAGTGAAGAAATAGAAACTAGAGAAATTGAGCTGAATTTAGCCAATAATATGTACTAGCTCAGATCTGATGTGACATAGCCCCGTTTTGAAGAGTTATCTGTCA
>CALYQH010000123.1 GCA_945283395.1 uncultured Ventosimonas sp.
CTAGATTATTATGCTTATTTAATGCACTTTTCTTCTTAGCTATTGCTATTTAATCAAAAAATTATGTGGGTTTTACATTATTGCCTATACAGCTATATGAGAGTCCCTCAGATGAGGTTTATTGTTTATCAAATGAATAAGCTGAATTTTAAGGTTGAACAGGGCAAGAAAGATAACCATACCACCAATAGTAAGCATAATAAACCAGTCGCTAAGAATCTGTTAGAGAACAATCTCCCCATGCCTAAAGCTAATCAAGCATAGGTATGTGAAATAACAAAACCAGCATCGTTAAATTGTCTATCACCTATTCAATTTAAAAGCAAACAGACAAAATAAGTTGATGTAACTCTACCCTAAACTAAGAGCTCAGCAGCTTCTGCTAATAGTAATAGCTAACATTAGTCGAGCCTTTTTGTCGCAGGGGCTTTCTATGATTAGGAGAGTTACTCTGCCTTGCTTGAGCAAAATAGCAAAACTTTTCTCAAAACGGGTAACTCTCTTTTGTAGATGAGCTATAGTAGCTGCGCTGTCATAATTCAACTAGTTAATAGCTATGTTTTTAACTTATAACTGACTACCTATTAAAATTGAAAACGGTACCCAATATTAGCTTGTTGTTTGTCAAAGCGATTACCATTCGCATAACTTACTTCAGCATAAATATTATGGTGCTTGTTAAATTGGGCAGTTACGCCAACAGCAGAGTCAACCCAGCCACATTTGAAGTCATGCTTTTCTTTACTGTCATTTAAATAGTACGCGGTGTTACCTTTAAACTCTCTCACATAACCAGACTTCACATAAACATCGATAGGATTATCATCTTGCTTAATTTGGTAGCCTGCGATTAAACTTCCTCTGCCTAATAATGAATCATAACTGTCTAGTTTTACTTTTAGCCCATTTGATGCTTTAACGGTATCACTACTTTGGTGACTATAAAAAAGTTGAAGCTGAGGTTCAAAGTAAAAATTAGTTTAGTTAATGGTAAAACGTTTACCTGTTTCGAGTGATAAACTATAACCATTAGTTTTAGATTTACCTTTTACGTTTTGCCCTACACTATCGCTTACTGAAAAATTATTCTTAAATCGGGTGTACTTAACAATACTGTCAATATAGAACCCGCTATTATCAATATAGCTGCCATAAAGACCGGCATTGATATCGCGCGCCCCTCCTGAACCATGTTTATAATTAGGATCACCATCGGTGTACCCTACCATGGTACCTAAATAAAAATTAGCGGTTCTGGTAGTGATTAATTTATCAATACCCAATTGAACACCATTATAATCCATATCAAAGCCATGCAATTTATTAGACGCAAAGGCGTTTAATTTTCTACTAAAGCCTCTTGCCCAAAAATTTCCTTCTTTGTAGTAGGGTTTGTGTGTCAATATAAGTGAGTAAGTAATTGGTATTTACAAAATTCGCTGCGGCATCTGCTGTACTGGTGATACTTCTGGCTGAGGTTAACACCCAGTTGTTACCATTTTGTCTAAGTCCGTATTGGTAACCACCTAATTCAACTGTGCTAGTCGTAAATTTAGCTTGGCGATTAGTACTGTTGTCTTCTACCATCGTAATAGTTTCAGTTCCTGTTGTCGGACTCGCTCCTTGATTGCTAATAGCCAAATAATAATTACCTGAAGAGCTATTGGTTATTCTTAGTAAATCACTTTCTCCCCTACTAATATTGGCATTCATATTAAATGTTGCATTCTGACGACATATCAGATTAGCCACCGTTAGGGTACTGTAATGACCAGTTTCGCTATAACTTTTTAAATCAACGTTACTATTTTTTAAACTCAAGGTATTGACGTCAGAATTTCCTGTCATTTGCCAAGTCATGTTATTGGTAAGATTTAATTCAATACGTCCATTATTCTCTGTTATAGCTTGGCCTGTGAATGTGCCATTAGCTCCATTAAATGTAATAGAACCAGCATCAGCGAATAAATTACCTTTTACTTGAGTCTTCGCCGAGCTTAACTCAATGTTACCGTTAGATGATGCAGCTAATACATTTTCGCCACTGTTAATGCCATTAATACCTAACGATAAATCCTTGGTGTTAAAAGTCACTTTTCCGCCAGCGGCTGCCATAATATAAGCAGAATTAGTGCTGGCATTACCTAATGAATTAATAGCTAACTTATTTAGATCTTTTGCATCAATATGGCCATTACTTTCGGCTCTTAGGCCAAAGACATCATTATCAGCATATCCATTTGTATCTAAGTTGATGGTTAAAGCTCCGCCTTGTTGGCTAAATTGAGTGCCATTACCTGTTGTGTCAATCCCAACCATCCAGGTTTGATCAGCCCCCGATTTTAGATTAATGGCTGTATCACCTGTTAATGTTATTTTTCCTGTTTTATTGATTGATAGATTTGATATCCCTATTACTTCTGGAGCAGCATAAATTACTGGCCCAGACCCACCTGTAACATTTATCGTTGTATCTTTTCCATTAATAACACCATCTACGTTATTAATGCCTATTGCATGACCATGTTGAGCGGTAACCTCTATTGAGGCTGAGTTATAAGACAGCGTTTTATCTCCTGTTGCGTTATTTCTAACCGTTGATATACCATAGGTTCTGATAGCATCATTTGTATTACCTGTTGCCACGGTAATAAATAACTTATCGGCAGTGAGTGTTGTGTCTCCTGTCACGCCACTCAAGCTTATTCCTGAAAAAAAAGAACTTGCTGTCCCTGTGGAGCTGACATCGATCTTTGTCGTGCCGTCCAATGAAATACTATTAACTCCATCCTTAGCCTCAATACCACTTACTAATTGCGCATTACTATTATTAGCCACATTAATTTCTAAGTCTTTTGCTGTAAATTGTGTTGTACCTGTAGAATTAGTTATTACCAGCGCTGATGTTTCATTTGAACCAATCACATCGCTAGCCTTGATTTTAGAACCTGTACCCAAGTTTACAGTACCTGCCTCTACACCCACCACACCAGGATTGTTGGTAGATCCATTACCATTATTCGTGACTGTTATTCCTCCTGTCGAGACGTTAATGGCATCAGTTATTGCATTTGTTAAAATTGTTTGAGCCGTATCGCCATTATTAAAATTTTGAGAACCTGCAACATCTCCATAATCAGTAGCGAGGCCCACAAGTGGGAAGGTAAGGGCATTAATTGTAATTGCTATCTTTTTTAAATTCATTGTTATAACTCCTAGTGACGTAGATAAATGTATATAAATACACAATCAAACATATGTTTGTTTCAAATATAAATTAGCTAAAAATATACTTTTTATTTATTTACATTCAGCTTTGGTTCATAATTGACAGAAAAAATACTATAAAAAGACCGCTAAAAATAAGAAGTGTCAGGCTTTTGAGCTATATTCGTGGAAATTATCGGCGGGTGAATAGATGTGCAGATGAATAGCACGTTGATATGCTAAACTCTTACAAAGGCAACGCTGCACACGTAGCTAACCGAGCATAAGCACAGCGGAGCAGAGGCTGGTGGAGCGGTGACAGGAACACCAACAAAATAAGGCATTGCTATTTTAGAACGCATAAAATATGATGATCATTGTAAGTTTCTTTATTGATTATGGAAAATAAAATGAGACAGGCTTATCAAATATGGGCACCACTGGAAAGAATGTGGAGTCCATAAGCAAGAGTGGAAGGAGGCAGCGCCATTGGTGTGGTTAGTTTTCAATTAAGCTGCAAATCTATTTCTAACGCACCTTCAGCATTTGAACTAGAAGTAAGTTACTGGCCTGGTAATCAATTAATGCATGATATTGTGATAGGCCCAGGCGACCAAAGTTTTACAATGGATTGTGTGTGTAACCAAACTCAGGGCTAGAAGCTACTCAATAGGGCAGGTCATAGAGGTTAATTTAGATGGCTAAAATTATCTTATTAGCATTTACATTGTTACTCCCTTTACAATTAAGTGCTGACGGTTTGACCTTTCAGGTGGTTGAAAAAGATTTTTCATTAACCCCTAATTTGGTGGCCACCATACAAAAGAGTGATAAAAATCCTCACACTCTTTATATCACTTTTACGAAAGACGGTTTAAATAAGTTTAATCAGTTTATTGAAAATAGCGTTGATAAAAAATTAAATATTGTTTTTAATGATAAAGTCATTAGTTTAGCCGTTATAAAAACAACGGAGTTTCCTATTAGTTTTTATTTAAACGCTAAGGATCAACAAACGACAGATGAAATACTTAAGGGGTTAAGTAAACACTAGCCTTTAATTAATTATCAAAATCCCTGCTTAGTCATGCTATGTAGGGATTTTTTTATTGAGCCTAAGAAAATGATAACCCTTACCGAAACTAATCCGATCACTATTATCAATAGGCTGGTAGAGATCAGCCTCTTTACTTGGCACAGGGGTGAAAGTGATCACCCTATATACAAAAAGACAATGTTAATAGGTTCTATTAGATGCTTAAAGGTTCTTAAGCATTCTTATATAGTCTTTGGTATTTAGGGGATTAAGTGTAAAAAGTGCTAGAAGGTTCTTTAGTAGGTGGCGGTGAGAGAGGAAGTAAAACCATTACATAATACCAATGATTACAACCTATTTTTTAATGATGATATACAAGCTGATATACAAGAATTTATTTGCTAAAGGTTCTTAAACGTTCTTATTAAAGCACCGTTTTAAGCGATGCTTTTTTCTTTAGGTCTACTTTCCATCCAGTCATCTAACTCAGAGTTTTTATAGCGCACTCTTGACTGCCTCTCATCACCCCATACAATTGGTTTAGGGAACGTAGGATCACTCTGAGCTTTTTTATCTATACTCCTAATAGATAAACCTAGTTTAGCTGCTGCCTCTTTTTTGCTCAAGTATATTTCTACGTTATCTGGTAATTGCTTACTGTATTTAGTCATTTTATTATCTCCAAATAACTTTTATGTTACCCTCAGTCCAACTGGCCACAATCTTTG
>CALYQH010000124.1 GCA_945283395.1 uncultured Ventosimonas sp.
CTAATTGTTGTTGGTCTTTAGCAAATGCCCTTATTCCTTCTGCTAATTTTTCAGTAGCCATGGCATCTTCATTGAGCTCCCATCGGTATTGACTTTCGGTTAAGGTATGTTTAGCCTCTGCAGAGGTCTGTTGAGGCGATAATTGACGACTAAGTGGAGCCTGATCATTAGCCAATTTTCCCAGCAATAGCGGGCTAATAGTAAGCCTATCACAGCCTGCCAATTGTTCAATTTGCCCTACATTCCGAAAACTAGCGCCCATAATAATAGTATTATATTGATAAGTCTTATAATAGCGATAAATGCGGCTAACAGATTTAACGCCAGGATCTTCAGCTCCTATAAAATCGTGGCCTTGTGCTTTTTTATACCAATCATAAATTCTGCCGACAAAAGGTGATATCAGAAATACTCCAGCATCAGCACAAGCAATAGCTTGGGCAAATGAGAAAAGTAATGTAAGATTAGTTTGTATACCTGATTGTTCAAGGATTTTAGCTGCTTCTATCCCTTCCCATGTGGCGGCTATTTTAATTAAAATACGATCATTAGTGATACCTTGTTGATGATATAGTTCTACTAATTGGTTAGCTTTGTTAATAGTTGCTGTTTTATTAAAAGATAACCTAGCATCAACTTCGGTTGAAATTCGACCGGGAATGACTTTTAGTATTTCTTGACCTACTGCTACTGAAAAGAGATCGCAAGCTAATGCAACATTGCCTTTACTGGCTTTTTTAGCTGTTATTAGCTGATTTTGATAAGCAGGTAAGCTTGCAGCTTTTAATAATAATGAAGGATTAGTAGTAGCATCTACTGGTTGGAGGCGAGCAATAGCTTCTACATCCCCTGTATCTGCGACAACAGTTGTCATTTGACGAAGTTGTTCTAATTTAGATGTCATGTGACTCGCTCTGATAAAAAAGGTTGAATTGGAGAACTAACACTACCTGAGTTAAGGAAAATTCTCAATCATCTTGATTATATTTTATAAAAAATAGTTGCCAAAACGAAAAAAAACTATTAACAATACAGTATAATGCAACAAGTGCGTGCTAATACTATTCTAGGAAGATATATTATGTATTGTCCATTTTGTGGTGCTCATGATACTAAGGTGATAGATTCAAGACTAGGAACTGAGGGTGATCAAGTAAGACGTAGACGCGAATGTATAGAGTGTGGCGAGCGTTTTACTACTTTTGAAACAGCAGAACTTATGCTACCTCGCTTAATTAAGCAAGATGGGACTCGTCAACCTTTTGACGAAGAAAAATTAAGAGCAGGTATGCTAAGAGCACTTGAAAAACGGCCAGTAGGGATGGATTTATTAGAAGCAGCTATCGCTCGTATTAAACATAGATTGCGAGCTACTGGGGAAAGAGAAATAAGCTCTCGTACCTTAGGCGAATTAGTCATTGAGGAATTAAGAGGGCTTGATGAAGTAGCTTATATTAGATTTGCTTCTGTTTATAGGCGTTTTCAGGATATTAATGAATTTCGTGATGAGATTGATAGATTAGCTAAGCAAGTAGAAAATAATAAATGATCAATCACCAATTTTGGATGAGTAAAGCACTTCAACTAGCTAGGCAAGGCATTTATACTACGCATCCTAATCCTAGAGTAGGATGTATTATCGTTAAAAACAACCAATTAATAGGGCAAGGATGGCATCAAAGAGCGGGGGAGCCTCATGCCGAAGTATATGCCCTCAGACAAGCAGGAGAGCGAGCAAAAGGGGCAACCCTTTATGTAACTTTAGAACCTTGTAGTCATTATGGTAGAACACCCCCTTGTGCAGCCGCCCTAATCAAAGCGCAACTAGCTCATGTAGTGGTAGCCACTCAAGACCCTAATCCATTAGTGGCAGGTAAAGGTTTAACCTTATTAACTAATGCTGGAATCAAGGTTACTTGTGGAATATTGGCAGCAGAAGCCATTGCATTAAATAGGGGATTCATTAAACGTATGCAACATGGATTACCCTATGTATCTATTAAATTAGCTATGAGCTTAGATGGTAGGACTGCTATGGCGAATGGTGAAAGTCAATGGATTACCGGACAAGCAGCACGAAGTGAGGTACAAAGAATTAGAGCACAGAGCAGTGCAATCATGACTGGAGCTGATACGGTGCTATATGATAATGCTAAATTAACAGTTCGGGCTTCTGAATTAGGATTGGATGAGGCCGCTACGGAGCTAGCTTTGCAACGTGTTCCGCTAAGAGTTTTATTGGATACTAAAGCAAGAGTAGGATTAGATAAAGCTTTTTATCAAACAGGCCAATCTCTTACTTTTAGCAATCAGCCAGCGCCAGCAGGTTTGGCATTAGATCAAGAATGGCTTACCCTGCCAACAGAGCAAGGTCATCTGAATTTACGCCAAGTTTTAACTTGTTTAGCACAAGACTACCAAGTGAATGAGTTATTGGTTGAAGCAGGGGCTAGATTGGCTGGTGCGTTAACAGTAGCTAAATTGGTAGATGAGTATTTAATTTTTATGGCTGCTAAATGGATGGGTTCAGCGGCTAGACCTCTTTTGCAGTTGCCTTTAACTACTATGAATGAAGCTATTGCACTAGCTATTTCTGATATAAGAGCTATAGGAGCGGATTGGTTAATTACTGCTCATTCACAATGTTAATCATCAATCTGCTAAACCAGATAAAAAGTGTGGTCCTAAGGATTGGCAGGGTATAGCAAATTCTGCTGGATATTCTACCTTGACTAAATATAAGCCATAAGGGGGAGCTGTGACGCCAGCTTTAGTTCTATCTTTAGCTGCTAGTGCTTCTTTAGCCCAACTGATAGGTCTTTCGCCGGCCCCTATAGTCATTAATAAACCTGCCAAATTTCTAACCATGTGATGCAAAAAAGCATCTGCCCTGACATCTAAGATAATGAGTTGACCGAATCTTATTACTTTAAAATGATGGAGGGTTTTAATAGGTGATTTAGCTTGACATTGAACCGCTCGAAAGGAGGTAAAATCATGCGTGCCAAGTAGATAGTTGGCTGCGGCTTGCATTCTTTCTATATTTAGTGGCCTGAAATTCCACGTTACTTCATTACTCAGCAAGGCAGGTCTAGTTGGACTATTGTAAATGATGTAACGATAACGTCTAGCAAATGCTGTATAACGTGCATGAAAGTGTTGAGGTACCGCTTTTACCCAAGTTATACTAATATCTTTAGGAAGATTAGCAATAGTACCCATCATCCAAGCTTGCATAGGGCGAGTCACATCTGTATCAAAATGAATAACTTGACCGGAAGCATGAACTCCTGCATCGGTACGTCCTGCTACAAAAACATTAATAGGTTTATTAGCTACTTTACTAAGAGCCTCTTCTAAACAGTGTTGAATAGTTGCAATACCATTTGGTTGGCGTTGAAAACCTCTATAAAGCGTGCCGTTGTATTCAACCCCTAGGGCTATTCTGGAAAGATTAACGGTAGCCATTGTGGCTACCGTTTCTGTTGAACTACTAGCTTGCATTTAAAAACTAGTGAAGTGAAGATATCAATTGCTCAGCTTGTTTTTGCTGTTCACTATTACCTTCTTTTAGTACCTCGTCTAAGATCTCTTTTGCACCAGTGATATCACACATATCAATATAGGCATGGGCTAGCTCGACCTTAGTTGATACTTCATCTTGTGTGGATAGCTCAAATCCAAGATCTAACTCATTTACATCAGCCGATTTAGCATCAGTATTGAGATTGGTAGTTACATTATATTCGGATATTTTAGGCGTTTCAGTGGATTCTTTTAGAATAGTTGTAGCTTCAGAAGTTACTGCTTTATCATTCGTAGGTTGTAAATCTTCAAAAGCTTGTTCAGTAGATATCGTTTCAAAAGCTTGTGGTTGAGAAGGATGGTTTATTTCCTCCTGATTAGCTTTATCATTGATACCTGCTAATAGCTGTTTAGCTTCTGCTTGTTGTGCTTCATTTCCTTCTTGAATTATTTCATTAAGTAGGTCATGGGCGCCTTCGGTATCATTCATTTCAAGATAAGCATGGACTAATTCAAGTTTAGTAGTAATTTGATCCTTTTCTATCACTTCATCTGCATGGTCGATAGAATTATCTTCTATATCATCAGTAGTTGAGGAGAAATGTGTAAAGAGGTCATTAGAACTATCTAAATCATCTAGAGTTTTTGCTTCAGATTGTGAATTGTTTGATGCCTTATGCTCATCTATACCTAAATCAAACTTATAATTTTCTTCTTCAGCTTTATCTTTTTTAAGGTCAGCTTCTTCATCAGCGAACTCATAAACAGGTGAGTCGGTATTAAAACCATCAATATCCGTTCCATCTGTACTAAAAAGTGGCGACTTCTCGATAGTAGGTTCAGCATGAATAGTCTCTAATGAAAAATCAGCATTGGCTTTTGAAACGGCATCCTCAATATCTGGAGAGGTTTGGAAGCTAAAGGTTGTCGGAGTAGTATCAGTACTATCTTTTGTTAAAGGTTGTTGGCTAATAGTAGCACGAGGCTTATCTGAAGATTTTTTCAGTGGTTCGGCTATTATTGGAGTATCCTCAATCACAGGAAATTGATCAGCATGGGCTGTAGGACTAGTAGCTGATTCAAAATTACTGGAAATAGTAGGTTCAATGTGCTTTTTAGTAGCAGCAAAATTGATATTTGCCTCCTGCAAGGCAAGATGATCAGCCCTTAGTTTATCAACTTCTTGTTGGGCTAATGGTGAATGCAAGAGTAGCTCTTGGGCAGCTTTTTCAAAATTATTAGCATCACCCTGTTCAGCATAGATTTCTAGTAGTTTAAAACGATACTCATCATTATTAGGATCAGTTTTAAGAGCTTCTGATAAAAGACTAATAGCATCTTCATAACGATCATAGGCCAAATAGATATCCACCTTATCAGTGATATTAGTCCCATCTTCTAGGGTCGATTTGGG
>CALYQH010000125.1 GCA_945283395.1 uncultured Ventosimonas sp.
CAACTTTACGAGAAGAAACAATTCGTCTTTACGAATTTTTTAAACACTCAGTGCAGGCAAGCTTTTGGGGGGGATTAACCCCTTATATAGGAGCATTAAGACTTTTTATCCCAGAGCAAACAAATCCACTGATTATAAATCATCAACAAACATTAAAAGATTACTGGCAACACAGAACACTAGGGGATTTTAGTGTAGACATAATTAAGGGCAATCACTTTAATTGTTTAAACCATCATTTTGTAAAAAATTGGTTAAGGATAAAACAATGACAACAGCTATTAATACAATCGTAGCAGGATCTCGCTTTGGTCAATTTTATGCTAAAGGTATTGCCGAAGATCCACACTTCAATTTATTAGGCATTTTAGGACAAGGTAGCGCTAGATCAGCTGCATTGGCTAAACAATTAAATACCCGTTGTTTTAATCATTTAAAAGAAATTCCTGCAAATACTCAGTTAGCTTGTATAGCTATAGGAGGGGCAGCACGCGGTAAAACAGGCCCAGCAATAGCCAAGGCACTAATGGATAAACAGATAGATATATTAATCGAGCATCCCCTTCTACCACAGGAGCTAAATGAACTATTAAGTTATGCTAATAGTTTAGGTAGACGCTGTATTGTTAATAGCTTTTATTCTTCACTGCCAGCTGTAGAACAATTCATTAATAGTGCCCAAAAACTTCATAGGAAAAGCCCTATCCGTTTAATAGAAGTTACTTGCAATATACAATTAAGCTATGCCATTTTAGATATTCTTGCCATCATTCTTCAAGCAACAGCCCCAACTGCTTTTCAAATAACTACTGAACGCTTAGAAGCTATTAAAGAAGTTCAGCTCAATCTAGCTGAAACAGCTATTTCTTTAACTATTATAAATGAACTAGCTGCTAATGATGATGGTGCTATGACAATGCTCCAACGAATCCATATTATTCATCAGGAAGGCACATTAACCTTAACTAGCCCACATGGCCCAATATTATGGGAGCCGATAGTTAATGCCCCAAAAACTAATAACCAAGGATTATTTGATATTTTTGATCAGCCAACTAAGTCCTTGCCTCATATAGCTTACTACCACAATCAAGCGACTGACTGGTCTACCATTTACCAACAATTATGGCCTAGTTATGCTGTCAAAGCGGCTCAACAATTAATGGCAGGCAAACCAATAGTAGCAAACCAGCAACGCACTATTGATGTTTGTGCAATATGGCAAGAGCTTACACAAGCTCTATCTTTTCCTGTTGCACCAAAACAACAAGTTAGACCAGCACTTTTAGAAAGTATCTTGGAAAACTGATAATGAAGCATTCACTCAACTTACTATTACGTCCTTTCAGAAAAACCTTAAGCATCGCTATTATATTGCAAATAGTAGCAGGAATAAGTTCATTAATACCATGGATAGCTTTAAGTCAATTGGCAGATTTATGGCAGGTAAAAACAGCTAATGATCAAGCGATAAATTACTGGCTTATAGTTTTGATCATTTCTATTTCAATAGGATTAATTTGCCAAGCTTTAGCTTTACATATTACTCATTTAATAGATGCTAACTTTTGCCAACAATTACGCTTAAAATTAATTAAGCATCTTCAACAACTACCTTTAGGCTGGTTCGTCAAACAAGGCAGTGATGGGGTTGCACGTTTGGCAAATCAAGATGTTGGGGCATTGCATCAGTTAATTGCTCATGCCCCTACTGACATTACCCAACTTTTTGTTTTACCTATTACCATTTTTAGCTTGCTATTATGGGTCAATTGTAACTTACTTTTTTTTGCTATTATCCCTCTCCTTCTCTCCTTCATTGGATTCATGCTCATCCGTTCTAGACTTTTCAAAAATAGTGTAATTACTAGAAATAAAGCAATGGAACAATTAATGGCAAATTATGGGGAGTTTTCCAGTCATTTACTATTAGCCAGACAATATCCTCATGCAGGTATTCAATATAGCGTTGCAACATCTGCTGAGAAATTTAATGAAGCCTTTAGCCAATGGGTAAAAAAAGTAGGCAAGCTAGCCGCCATTAATCAGGTTTTATTAGGAAGTCCTTTTTTATTGGCCTGGGTCATATTAGGTATACTTCTCATAGGCAGTCAAACTATAGCTCTCTCACAATGTTGCCTGTTCATTCTATTAATAAGAGCGATGGCTGCTCCTATCCAAGCAATGGGACACGGCAGCGACGCCTTACAAAGTGCCTTATTAGCTGCTAATAGATTAAATCAAGTATTAACTATACCTTCTCTATCTATAGGTAATAGTCAACAAATTCCTACTAGCGCGCAAATGACAATAACTGATGTTAATTTTAGCTATGAAGATAAAGCTATTTTGCAACATATTAGTTTTACACTAAAAGAAGGCACTACTACAGCCATAGTAGGCCCTTCTGGGGCAGGAAAAAGTACCTTATTATTACTGTTAGCACGCTTTATGGATCCCAGCCAAGGCCAGATTACTCTTGCTGGAATAGATATTAAGCAACTGCCATCTGAGGTATTGTATCAACACCTATCTATCGTTTTACAGGATCCTCCTATATTAGCTATCAGCTTGGCTGAAAATATCTCTTTATTCAACCCAAATGCCACTATAGACGAAATTAAGCAAGTAGCTAAAAGCGTTTGTTTAGATGATAAAATAAATTCATTACCTAAAGGATATGATTCCATCTATAGTCAGGATATAGTTCTATCTGGTGGCGAACTGCAACGTCTGGCCTTAGCGAGAGCATTATTATTACCTAATTCAGTATTATTATTAGATGAGCCTACCTCAGCACTTGATCCACTGACCATTCAAGCTTTACAGCAAGTTTTTTATATGAAAGGCAAAACTAGACTCATTATTAGTCATGACTTATTACAAGCACGGCATGCTGATCATATTTTAGTAATGGAGCAAGGCAACATTGTGGCGCAAGGAACCCATCAACAACTTTTAACTAATAATAGTCTATACCAACAAATGTGGACAATACAAAATGGCTAAAATAAATAATAGCTTTAATTTTGCTGATCTCAAACTACTCCCGCTATCAGTACGGAAAACCGTTTATTTAGCTACCTTATGGATGCTATTAGCGGCCTTGTTAGATGGTTTAAGTGGTGTATTATTAGTGCCTATTGTCAAAGCGTGGCTTGCCTCTGATCCTCGAGCTATTGGCTATTGGTCAAGTTTACTATTGATCATTACCCTAGTCCAATCAGTGTTATTATTCTATGCTTTACAAAAAGGCTATTTAGCTGGTAGCACTAAAGCTGTTGGGCTTATTCAAGGTATTATTCAACACCTCCCTTATGTCAAAGATTTAGCAGTGTTAAAACCACATCAACCTGAATATTTAATAAGAGGCTCAGTATTAGAGGCCATGACTATTCCTGCCCATTTGCTAGAACCTTTCATTAAAGCAATTATAACCCCGCTTGAAGTTTGCATAGGCTTGTTATTTGTTGAACCTGTATTAGCCATTTATTTTGTTATTATCTTAGTTTTATTATTACTGCTATTAAAAATAGCTAACGCTAAAACATATATCTTAGAACAAGCAAGGCAGGAAGCTGACCTTGAAATGGCTCAACAATTACAAGTATTCGCCAATCAGCAAGCTACAGTTACACAAACATTACAAGCCAGCTTAAACAGTAGACATCAACAATTATTAGCCATATTAAAACAATCATTATGGGCAGGTTTAAGCTTCTCAGCCTGCGTACAATTTATTTTTATTACTATGTTATTTAGCTGTTGGTGGGCCGTTAAGCAGCAATATTTAACCACCGCTACGGTTATTGCTTCTCTTATTTTATTATTCCGTTTTCTTGAACCTCTTGCTCAACTAACTCATCTTGATCAGGCTTTACGTAATGCTTTACAGGCATTAGAAAGAATCTTAATTATACTAAAAATTCCACTCTTATCCCATACTCCTTCTAAAACACTCCCTATAGACGGTAGTTATGAGGTTAATAAAGTAAATTATGAAACTGAACAACATGAAATATTACTTGATAATATCAGCTTTTGTTGTCCTGCTAACAGCTTCACTATCATAATTGGCCCATCAGGAGCGGGGAAAACTACCTTACTATCTTTATTAGCAAGAAACATGGATAGCTCTTCAGGTAACATTTGGCTCGGCAAAGCTCCCATTCAAACCTTAACTAATGAAATGCTCACTCAATGGCGTACTATTCTCTTTCAAAAGAATGGATTATTCCAAGGTTCATTAGCATGGAACATTAGTATGGCTAATCCTAAAGCATCAACAGAAACTATTCAAAATATTATTCAGTCAGTCGGATTAGCTAATGATGTAAAGCTGTTAGATCAAGGTCTAGATACATGGATAGGACCTGATGGAAATTTATTATCAGGTGGCCAAAAACAACGTGTATGTCTTGCTAGAACTTTCATTAGTCCGGCACCCATTCTCTTGTTAGATGAACCAACGGCAAGTTTAGATAGTAAAAATAGTGATTGTATTAAAACATTATTGAAAAACTTAAAAGGTAAAAAAACTCTTATTATGGTGACACATAATCCTAATCTTCTCTCCTTAGCTGATCAAATCATCATTCTTCAAAATGGGCAAATTACACAGACCGGTTGTCATGATGAATTATTAGCAGCTAATGAATGGTATAAAGATTTTATGACTCGGACTAAAGATATTTAATCAGACAGCACTAAAAAATTTATTTAATCTAAAGTAAAAGACTGGCAATCAAAAATGAATTTTTTTAACCTCATATATAATGAGAATTATTATCATTATTATATTAGGTAATTTCTTGTGAAAAATTTAGTAGAAATTTCAAAAAAATCAAATAATAAAAAAACTCTTCTTTCTTCTTTGACTTTATTAATAAGCCT
>CALYQH010000126.1 GCA_945283395.1 uncultured Ventosimonas sp.
GGTTTAATACTTCAGCTTGTTCGCTATCGGGCCACCAACTAAAAAGATCTGTTTCTCTAGTAATCTCTCGCATAGCATCAACATAGCCAAGGTCAACAAAAATATCATCAAGCCAAATCCGCTCGTCTGTTAGAAACCCAGGTAATGATTGGCAATCACGCCAATTTTTAACATCTAATTTTTGATAAGCTATATAAAGAGATACACAATAAATATATTCACGGCGTTTACGACGTTGTTTGATAAGAAATTCAGTAAAGTTTTCCATAAAACGAAACTTTTCATCTAATTCTTCTTCATTCGAACGACCAAAAGGTAGTAATAGAGAGGAAACGCTTACCTTATCGAAATCAAGTTGTAAATAACGGCCATAATGGTCAGCCTCGGGGAAACCTAAACCAAAAATAACTGCTTTGGGTTGTAGGCGAGAGTAGATAGCAACTCCACCTTTGTCAGGTTCGTATGAATCACAAGTAAAGAGGTTATATCCCTCTAATTGAAATTTAGCTGCTTCCATGTCCTTATTACTTACACGAGTATCCTGCAAGCAAATCACATCTGCTGATTGTTCTGCTAGCCAAGTAAATAACCCTAGAGCAGCGGCATTGTTAATGCCATTAACATTAATACTTACAACTCGCATAATATGATATAACCTCTTTAATGACTAATGTGTATCATACTCTAGATTTTCAGTAAATCTATTAAAAATAGATAATATCCTGAGCTAAATCAGATAGAACAATGACAAAATAAAAACAAAGAAAAGATTTTTAAAATCTAACCTTTGTTTCTATAATTAGGAATTGTTTTAATCTGATAGAATTTCAAAGAAAAATAGCTAGAATTGTATATTTTATTATTAAAAGTAGCAAAATGCAAAGAAAAAGGTATATTACGCTAAGCATAAAAAACATTCATAGAATTTAACATATTTTATCCAAGACGATTGATTGAATAACAGTTAAAATATTTAAGAGCTGAAATTTTTATTGGTTTTTTATCAGGGGCAAAGATGCAAGATTACCAGCGCGATTTTATTCAATTCGCTATTGAAACAGGCGTATTAAAGTTTGGTGAGTTTACTTTAAAATCGGGACGAATTAGTCCCTATTTTTTTAATGCAGGGCTTTTTAATACGGGACTTGCTATTTCACGATTAGGACAATTTTATGCGACAGCTATTATGGAATGCGGGTTAGAATTTGATGTGATGTTTGGCCCCGCTTATAAAGGCATTCCTTTAGTTGTTGCTACAGCTATTGCTTTAGCTGAAGATTATGATAAAGATTACCCTTGGTGTTTTAATCGTAAGGAAGCGAAAGATCATGGTGAAGGCGGAATTTTAGTGGGAGCACCTTTGACTGGTGATGTATTATTAATTGATGATGTAATAACAGCGGGGACCGCGATTCGTGAAGTGATGCAAATTGTTAAAGCTGAAAAAGCTATAACAGCTGGGGTTATTATAGCGTTAGATCGTCAAGAAAAGGGTAAAGAAGCATTATCTGCTATTCAAGAAGTCGAAAATGAATATAGAATGCCAGTTCTTAGTATTGTAACTCTTGATATGATTCTGCAATATTTGGCAGAAGATAAAACTTTAAAGCAATACCTACCTGCGGTGGAAGATTATCGAGGACAATATGGTATATAGATTATATTAGTTGATTATTTAGCAGATTAAAGCTAGCCAATCAAGCAGCTTTAATCTGTGAATTTTACATAAAAGTAAATAGTTGTGCTTCAGGTAGTCTAGATTTGGGAAGGTGAGCATTGTAATCATGTTCAGTATGATAGCCTAAGCTGGCTACTACTACACTAGCTAGCCCTTTCTCTGGTAGGTTTAAGATTTCATCCATTTTTTGAGTGCTAAAACCTTCAATAGGTGTACTGTCTATGCCCATAGTTTTTGCTGCTAACATAAGATTCCCTAAAGCAATATAAACTTGTTTGCTTTCCCATGAGAGTTGTTGCTCTGGGGTATTACTATTTATTCCTACGAAGTAACGACGGCCCTCATCAGTTTTTTTCTTTAAATCAGCAGTTGCGAAACGCCCATCTTGTTCCTCTTGAACTAACAAGTTTTGAAGATGTTGCTCAGTTATAGGAGATTTAGCACAAAACACTACTATATGTGAGGCATTAGTTATACGTTCATGATTAAATTCAAAAATGGCTGGCATAATTTTTTGCTTTCCTTGTGCAGAACTAATTATAAAAAAATGCCAAGGTTGAGAGTTTACAGAGGATGGGCTATTACGCAAGACAGTATACAGATCCTTTATTTGTTGCTCAGGTATTTTTTTATTGCCATCGTACTCTTTAGCAGTAAAGCGTTTCATTGCAACTTCAGCTATATTCATTTGGTTTCTCCTTACTTGGCTACAAAACGATTAGATTGTAATCAAGAGTAAATTTCAATAAGTTAAGATACAAACTAATATTTTCAGATAGTTATGCAAATACAAATAAAAATATAATTCAAAATTAATTATTCACCGTAAAGTAACTATAAAACATAAGATAAAATTAAATAAATATGAATTGTAATAAATAATTATATATAAAAGAATAAAAAATGTTTTTTAGTGCACTATTTTAACCTAACTAAGTAACTGACAGATTTTTATAGAGATACTATTTATTATCAATCAAATAGCAAAGATATTTTTTATCTGGCAGAAGCTATCTATCTATAACAGATTGGATTAATATATAATCCAATTTGTGCTTTTTGTCACTATTTCACCTATTAATGATTCATCAATTATAATAAAGTATAAATTTTATATAAATGATAGGGTGGCTTGTTTCATGAAAAAAATATTAGCTGCAATGATTGCTTTAACTTGTGCATCAAATCTTTGGGCTGCAGAAGCTAGTTGGTATGAAACCAGTAAAGATTCTCATATCTTTATTAAAAAAGATACAGTGATGGTTGATAAAAAAAATCCCAACATTAAGACCGTCATAATGGTTGTTAATATTCCTTCTTTTCAAGAGCGGCATGCCGACCCAACTAAAACTGTACTAACTAATGCGTTACCAATTTCGTATGTAACAGAGCTAAGTATTAACTGCGTTGATAAAACATCTAAGATAGGCAAACAAACATTACATGAATACTTTTTTGGTAAAGGCAAAATTTTAGAAGAGCAAGATGCTGATCCTACCTTACCCTTTACAGCAATTGATACTTCTCCTAAGAGTGATGCCTTAGCTGTATGGCAGATTGCTTGTAAAGTTAAAGATTAAATAATATTGATTTAAAAGATGTTAATAGTTATTCATAATAAAAAATTCCATTAATTACAGGAGGAAACAATTGATTCCAATAAGTTTGTCATAGTATTTAATTAAATTATTAATATTTTACAAAGCATTGTACGATTTTTTATGACGGCTAATATGCTTGCTGCTAAAGAAAAAACTAAAAAAGAGTAGGTAAATATTGGAAAGCTAGGATTTTCTCCTAAATATAAAACTTACGATAAATAACATGGCAGTTGAAAGAACAATAGCTGGACCTGCAGGAGCATTTGAATAATAAGAAAAGGCTAAGCCTAAGCAGATAGATAACATACCTAAAATACTAGCACTTATCGCCATTTGTTCAGGACTTGCAGTATGAAATCTTGCAGTAGCTGGAGGAATTACCAATAACGAAGCTATTAGCAAGACACCAACTATTTTCATGGTTACTGCAATAACTATAGCCACCATTAACATGAGTGCTAATCTAATTGCAGTAACAGGTAATCCTTCAACTGCTGCTAGCTCTTCATGAACCGTAATAGATAATAATTGTTGCCATAATAAAATAATTAATAGTAGGACAAAGCTACTTCCTCCTACAATCCAATATAAATCACTAGCCGTTATAGTTAGAATATCGCCGAATAAATAGTCCATTAAGTTTACTTTAACATCTGGCATAAAACTCAATACGACTAGCCCCAATGATAATGTACTATGAGCTAGAATACCCAACAGAGTATCTGATGCTAATGGTTGTTTACGCTGCAAACTAACTAATAATATAGCCACTAAAATACAACAAATAATAATCGCAAAGGTTAAGTTAATTTTCAACACGAAACCTAATGCTACACCTAATAAAGACGCATGGGATAAGGTATCTCCAAAATAGGCCATTTTTCGCCATACTACAAAAGAGCCTAACGGCCCAGCTACAACAGCTAGTGCTAAACCTGCTACAAGTGCATAGAGTATAAAATCAGGCATGGTGACAATCGTCCCTAGGAGGCTGAGTTATATTTACAATACTACCTTGCAAGTTATGTTGATGATCATGGTGATGATGATAAACAGCGAAGCTGTTAGCAAAATCACCAAATAGTTCTTTAAAAGCAGGGTCATTACTTACTTGTGCGGGGTGTCCAGAACAACAAATATGTTTATTAAGACAAATAACCTTATCAGTATTAGCCATCACTAAATTTAAATCATGAGAAACCATCAGCACACCACACTGATATTTTTTACAGACAATACTAATCAATTGATAAAGTCCAACCTGACCATTGATGTCTATGCCCTGAGTAGGTTCATCTAACACTAATAATTCAGGTTTTCTTAGTAAAGCTCGAGCCAGCAGTACTCGTTGTAATTCGCCGCCAGAGATAGTTTGCATAGATCTATTTAGTATGTGAAGGGCACCTACTTCTCCCATAACTTGATTAATCTGCTGAGTATTGACATGAGGTAACAATTTTAAAAATCTTGTTACGGTTAAAGGTAAACTTGGATTAAGTTGTAATTTTTGAGGAACATAGCCAATGGTTAAGCCAGTTTTACGCCAAACATTGCCTTTGGTTGGTCTAATAAGTCCTA
>CALYQH010000127.1 GCA_945283395.1 uncultured Ventosimonas sp.
ATCTATCTGATTACCTGGTAAACTACGCTGTTTTCTAACTTATGCTAGCAACTTAATAACTATCTAATTTCTCTTCATTATACAATAAATGCCCATCAATTAGTTTGCTAAAACTACGGTAAATTTACTTTAAATTATTCTACGTTAAGTTATGATCATAGGATTCTTATTTATTTGACATTAGACCCACATTGCAACTTATAAAATATCCACTTGGGCCATTCAGACAACGTTTTACATGCTTTTGTTGCAATGGCTTAATAGTGGGTATTAGTTTCTTTGCTATGTATCCTTCGCTAAATTGGTTAACTAGTTTGAGGTAACATATTTAGGTAATTCACACCAAGGTACTGGGGGGTGTTGATGATGGGCTAAATGATAGTGATAGTTTAACGCAAGTCAGCTACAAACAGCTGAAACTTTTAAATTCCATGCACCATTTTAAATGTCTCTGCTACTCCAAGCATGACCAGCATACTTTAACACTGACCAATGTACGCCAAAAGCATAGATACAAATAACCAGAATAATAAAACTTGATAGCCAAAAGATAGAGCCATTTCAAACCATACTTATAATGTAGGTCATGGACTTATAGAAATTACTAGCAACCAAATAAATTACCTCCTATTAATAGGATATTTCTTCTCAATTTCGATTGGTGGGGAGGGGATAATAATCATATAGCTCAGCATAAGTTCTGTTACGAGCGTGATGTCCTAAGTGAGCCTGTTTTTGTAACAAGAAAGAAGTTGGAAAAACCCAACTACTAATAATAGCTATCACTCTATTAAGTAGGGTAGATTTTGCAGTTACACTATGCACTGCTTCATGCATCATAGCAAACGGCAATTATTGATAAGGGCAAATCCCCCAAATCATTAAAATAACCCAATACCAAGCTAAGTGACTAGCTCCCCACAAACAACTAGCAGCTAACCCCAAACTTAAAATTAATAAACTAATATTTATCAAAGGTGTCATAAAATTATAAGTTACTATTTACTATAATCATCTGTAAATAATTTAAGAAACTAATTTCCTTTAAATTGTATAAACGACACTACGAATAGTAAATGAATAAAGTTCCGACATTTCAAGCGCTGTATTAGTAACCATCATTATTGCTAAGTCGTTTTTAGGATTTTATAACTAGTTATGACTGTAAACTCCTCACCATTGGATAATTCCTCTGTTAGGTGATTGCATGTGACAAGTATTAAGCATAAGGAAGGATATAAAGTTAAGTGGCATAATAATGAATGACTAAAGACGCTTCATTGTAGTCATAATAACAGATGTATGTTGTTTGGTATGGAGAGTTCCTAACTTGTTAATCATTAAATTGATATATTTATAACTAATTGACCTATATAAATTTTATGGATTATTTTGAATCAATCTAAGGTCCTATGAAAAAATTTGGTGCATATTAGCATAACAACAATACAGAATAACCCAACTGGCCATATGGACGGCCAAAGATCGCTCCAGACGTTACCTTTTAATAAAATACCCCGCATACAACGATTAAAATAAGTCAGTGGTAATAGGCTTCCCAACGCTCGTGCCCATTGTGGCATACCTGCAAAAGGAAACATAAAACCTGATAATAATATATTAGGTAATAGGTAAAAGATGGCCATTTGCATTGCTTGTAATTGATTTTTGGCAAAAGAAGAAATTGTTACACCTACTATTAAGTTAGCTACAATAAATAAAATTGCTGCCACATAGAGTATAAAAGGATTACCTAAAAAGGGAATATTGAACATTATTATTGCCAAGCCAATGATAATAGTTATTTGGATATGACCAATTAAGATATAGGGAACAATCTTGCCAGTCATAATCTCCAGTGGTGTAACAGGTGAGGATAGTAAGTTTTCCATATTGCCACGCTCTCGCTCTCTGGTGATTGCCAAAGCGGTCATCATCACAGTTGTCATACTTAGAATCAAGCCTATTATGCCAGGAACAATGTTGTAGCGTGTGAGACCTTCAGGATTGTATTTTTTGTGAGCTTGAATTGAAAAAGCATCACCATTTCCACTAAGATAAGCTAGCGGCCCTATGAAGTCTTTTTTTACAACGGATTGAACTATCCCTTGTGCCGCTCCTAATGCCCCGTTGGCCGCGGTTGGGTCTGCTGCGTCAGCTTCTATCAGTATGATGGGTTGTTCACCACGCAATAATTTCCTTGTAAAATCGGTAGGTACATTGACCACAAAATATACTTGCCCTTTTGCGAGAGCATTGGTAGCTTGTGCCTAGGACATTGTACCAATTATAGAAAAGTAGTCTGAGTTACGCAACGCTGCTTCAATACTGCGTGTAAATTGACTGTGCTCACCAAAAACTAAGGCAGTTGGCAGGTGTTTAGGATCGTTATTAATGGCATATCCAAAAAGTAACAGTTGTACAATGGGTAAGCCAATAATCATCGCGTAGGTTAAACGATCTCGGGTTAGCTGGAGAAATTCTTTAAGTATAATTCCCCACCAACGTGTTACAGAAAAGCCACGTTTTTGGTTCATTCTTATACTCCATAGTTATCTTGTGAATGGCTCATCAGGTAAATGAATACATCTTCAAGATTTGTTTGTATAATTTCCATTTTTTGATTTGCTTTTAGTTCACTAGTAACAGAATTTAATAAAAGATCTTTATTTTTACCACTAATATGAAGGGAGCTACCAAACATCACTATTTGTTCTATACCTGGTTTTTTTCTACTTTTTTAGCGAAGGTATTCAGATTATCACCATATACAGCTAGAGTATTTAAGTTTTGCGAAGCAATAATTTCGGCTGAGGTCCCGGTTGCTAGTAATTTGCCGTAGGCAATATAAGCTAGTTTGTGGCAACGTTCTGCTTCATCCATGTAATGTGTGCTTACTAATACCGAAATCCCTTGGTCAGCTAGGGCGTGTAGCTCATCCCAAAAATCGCGGCGGGCCGTCGGATCAACTCCTGCGGCTGGTTCATCTAGTAATAGAAGTTCTGGTTTATGTAGCATACAAGCTGCTAAAGTTAGGCGTTGCTTCCAGCCACCAGAAAGTGACCCAGTCAGTTGGTTTGCTCTACCTTGTAACTTTAGATGTTCAAGAGCCTGATTTACAACATCTTTTCGGTTTTTCATTTCATACAGACGAGCAATACATGCTAAATTTTCTTTTATTGTTAAATCTTCCCAAAAAGAAAATTTTTTCATCATATAGCCAATTCGTTGTTTGATACTTGAGGTTTCATGTAAAATATCGAAACCAAGGCAGCTACCATTTCCAGAATCAGGTGTTAGTAAACCACACATCATACGAATACAGGTAGTTTTACCACTTCCGTTTGGCCCTAAAAAAACCATATATTTCACCTCTTTGAACAGTTAGCGATACATTATCTACCACTTTTTTGTTAGCATAAGCTTTAGTTAGATTCTTTACCTTGATGGCAGGGAAAGAGAAAGAGTTCGTCATAGTAAACTTACATTTACTGGTTGACCAGGATGCAAAGATAGCGCAATGTCTAAATTTGGTACGGCTTCCACCATAAAAACTAATTTAGAGCGTGTTTCATTACTGTAAATAACAGGGGGGGGTGTATTCAACATTTGCAGAAATATAACTAATAGTTGCAATAAAAGAGTTTGGCTGACCATCTATGTTAACTTGTACTCGTTCACCTAGTTGAATTTTTCCAAGCTGTGTTTGGGGCAGAAAAAAGCGAATTTTGACATTTTCTGATGGAAGTAACTGAATTACTGGGGTTCCAGCAGATACCCATTCACCTGGCCGATATAAAATGTCATAAATTAGTCCGTTACAGGGCATCTTTATAAATTTTTGCGCTAGCTCCCATTTGGCTTGTGCAACGCGTACCTTAGCAGCTTCTACTGTTGCCCGAAGGGCGTTAATCAAGTCTTCTCGCTCAGATAGTTGAAATACTTTTAATTGATTGATAAGCTCAACTACCCGTGCTGCTGATTCTTTTGCCTTGGCTTGTGCATTATCGAATTCTTGTTGGCTTATTCCACCGTTCTGAATCAATCTTTGATAACGTTTTAGTAAGGCAGTAGCATTGTTAGCTTGAGCTTTAGCTTGATTGAGTTGTGCTTGTATCATTGCAACTTCTTCAGGGTGCTTGCTTTTTCCCATATCTCGTAGTTTTGCTGTAACAGAAGTCAATTCATGTTGTGCTTCTTGTAGCTTGTTACGCTCTGTGTCAGCTTCTAATACCAATAATGGCATCCCCATTGCAACTGTCGCCCCTCGTGCAGCTAGGAGATTTTCAATATGGCCAGTACGTGAAGGTGCTAAATAAATATAATCGCCTTCTATGTAACCTTGAAAACTGTTATTAGCTGTTTCGTTACAACCCATTAATATTGTGATTAGTAATAAATTAAGGAAGATGTGGTAAATTTGTTTCATCCATCTTTCCTCTTTGAATTGTCAACTAGTACACCATTTAATATTAATGAAATAACGTGTTGGCGAAGCGTTTCTTTATTAGCAATTTTTAGCATAGGTATCTTATTTGTAAAAGTTTGTGCTGCTAAAGGCACAATAATAGAGGCAATAATGCTAGGAAAAATAAGATTAGGAGCAATTGTTGAAGTGATTAGTCCGTTTTTTTGGGCAGTATTAAAAAAGTCTATTAAGTTGTTAATTTTATGTTGTGGAATGATTGAAAAAAAAGGTTCTCGCAAAAGATCGCCTATATTTAAAATTTCCCTATTCCACAGTAAGGGAAGCTCTGGCATCTTTTCAACGACATCAAGCAAAGAGTTAATAAGCTGGATTATAACAATGGCTGGATCAACAAGC
>CALYQH010000128.1 GCA_945283395.1 uncultured Ventosimonas sp.
TAGCCTAATACGTAATATATCTAGTTCGTGATCTTTTTGACTATAAATAGGTGAACCGCACTCAGCACAGAAAATACGGCTAATCCCAGCAGGTGTTTTATAACATTTAAGATGTTCGGCTCCGTGACAGATTTGAAAGTTAGCTCTTTTTACCACAGCATTGCTAGCATAGGCAGAACCACTGGATTTCCTGCAACGTGAGCAATGACAGAACATAAAAGGACCTTCAAAACAAGAAATCCGATAATTAATACAACCACATAAACAACTACCGCTGAACATAAAAACTCCTTTGTGGCAAGATTTAAGGTAAGTTATCGAATACTTCTTTCTTAAATAACGGGATAAGATAACTATCACCTAATTTATTCAAATGGTTATCATCCATATATAAAGGTTGCCCATCTTTTGAACCCAAACAACTTTTTCCATCAGGACACAAATATGGAACAGGATCTAGTAATTTTGCACCACATTGTTGGGCAGCTTGCTCCATCATGTTGATCACAAACTCATTATCTTTCTTATAATTGGTCATAGATATGGTTATATCAGGGGATGAGGGCATAAATTTACGCTGAAAGGCTAGTACCCCACCAATTCTGACTCCCATATAGGGGATTGGCTTTAAGATATAGACAGGGCGATGTTTAGTTAGTCTACAGATAGTATTGATATACTGTTGCCTGAATTGAGAAAAGTATTGTTGTTTGTTAGTACTGATTTTATTATTAAAAATGACATGATAATAGCCATTAGCAGGTGACTCTAAATAGTGAGCATTTCTATTAGCAATAATAACTGGAACATCAGGATATTCAGTATCTAATTCTTTAAAATTAGCTGCTAAGAAGTTGGTACAACGCTTTCTATTAGTATGAGAAAAGGAGATATTTTCTAAAGTAGGGCAACCAGCATAATATCTGAGGATACTAGCACCTTGTGAGTTAGCAGCCTTAACTGCATCAAAAATGACGGAATGGCTATCACCTGTTACTATAACTGTTGGTTTGTTGCCCCCAAAAATACATTGGTTTAAAGATTGGTATTGATAATGTTTAAACTCATCACTAAAGATACATTTACCATATTGGCCATCGAGCCATTGCCCCATATTTTCTTCTACTACTTCTTGATTTCTTAAGGACGGATATTTTTTTACCAATGATCCCATAAAAGCAGCGATAGCGGTAATTATAACAATAACAGCAAAGTAGTTAACAAGTTCAATGAGATTAGAATTTCTAAGTTTGAAGTTTTTCTCTACCCAAAAGTAAGATAATGTGCCTAACAAAAGAGAGAGTGTTAAGCCTAAAATAATAGCGTACTTATTATCTAGTACATTGCAGAAACGTAAAAAAACGACTATAGGCCAATGCCAAAGATAAGTAGAATAAGAAATATTTCCGAGAAATTGTATAATTCTGTTGCTAGTGATAAAACCTTCATTGTGACGAGCAGTAACTATCAGCATAGCACCTATTACTGGAATAGCTGCTAAATAGCCAGGCCAATTAGAATTATCATTTATTTTAAAGACGCTTAAAAAAATTAAAAATAATCCTAAGTAATGCAAGTATATACGCTTTTGGGAAGATAAATTATTGTTGGCAAAAGGAAATAGATAAATTATTCCCCCCGCTAACATTTCCCACATTCTGATAGGTAATAGATAATAAGCTGCAGTTAAATTAATTGGAGTGTAATAGACTGAATAGCTATAAGATAAAAGGGCTAAAATTAATAGTAAGTATTTGACAGTTATGCGATTAATTAACTTGAATAATAATAAGAGAATGAGCGGATAAAATAAATAGAATTGCCATTCAGCTGACAAAGACCATGTATGGAGTAACCAGTTATATTGGGCAGGCGCATCAAAATAACCACTATCTTTAGTAAAAGCTATATTAGAAATGAACTGAATGGTCTTTTGGGTATAGCGGGTAAGGCTTCGATAGTCGTCATAAGGAAAGAAGAAAAAGCCAAATGCCAATAAGAACAAACATAATACTGCTAAAGCAGGAATAATGCGCCTTGCTCTATGTAAGTAAAATTGCAGCAAGGAAAAAGTATTTTTATCAATTTTCTCCACAATAATGGCAGTCATTAAAAAACCAGAAATAACAAAAAAAATATCTAAACCGGCCAACCCTCCACTAAACAAAGGCAGATGAAAATGAAAGGCTAATACGGTTATTAAACCTAGCCCTCTAAGTCCATTGATATCTTTCCTAAAATTCATACAGTTAACACTATCGAGTTAAAGATTAGTAGGTACAGGATAAGTAGAAATAACTTGTTTATTGAAAATTTGTTTAAATAAAGGTATTAATCGCATACTACCATATTCGGTAAGATGGTTGTCATCAAAATATAGAGGCATATTTCCTTCTGTGGCCTTGCATATCTCGTCTTGACAAAAGTAAGGAGTAGGATCTAATAGCTGGACACCACATAAGTCTTTAGCTTCTTCCATAACCTCTAAAATATAATGATTTTCTTGCTTATACTTTTCTAAAGGAATATTAATAGAGCTTGCCTGTGAACTGACCATTAAATGTGTAGCCATTTTTTTTGCTACATTAATAGCAGGACGTGGAATAGGCTTGACTATATATACTGGGCGAGTTTTAGCTACTTTACACATGGTTTGTAAATAGGCTGCTTTATATTGCTGATAAAAATCATTACGATCTTTGGCAGGTTGTGTAAAATAAAGATTAGGTTTAGTGGTTAAGAAAAAATAGGTCAAAAAATTAGAAAAAACTACAGGAACATTGGGATAAGCAGTTGCTAGTAATTTAAATTTGTCCTCTATTAAATGAGAGCAGCCATCTTTACGACCATCTGAAAATTTAGCACCTTCTATCATAGGGCAAGCAATATAAGCCCATAGTATGGTTGAACCAGTAGTATTGGCTTTTTGGATAGCAGGAAAGATTACGCCAGCGTGGCTATCACCCATGATGATCACTGAAGGGGCTTGCTCGCCTATTTTACACTCAGGAAAAATAGGCATGTCATGGCTTATCAGACAATGCTTAGTCACTTCATTAGTTTTATGTTCAACTGCATAATTGATTTTTTGGAATGTTTCAGAAAATAAACTATTTTGACGTATGTTAGCATGATGTTTTATAAGTGATATCATTAATGCGGCTAGAGCAATAACAAAGGCTACAATTAGAATATATTTAATAAGTTCAAGAAATTTATTTGCTTTTAAGGTAAAGCGTTTTTCTACTATAAAGTAAGAAAGATAACCTAAGAAAAGTGATAATAGAATACCTGATATCATAAAGATGGGTTTATGAACCAGGCCGCAAATCAATAAAAAAACGGCAATAGGCCAATGCCATAAATAGACGGAGTAAGAAATTTTACCTAACCATTGAGAAAAAATATTTCCAGTAATAAAACTATCACGATTAGCAATTAAAATAAACATAGTACCCATTACCGGGATAGTGGCTAAATAACTTGGCCATAGCATGGTTTCTTGTATTGTTAAAATCGCTATTAAAATAATAGCAAATCCACTATATTCTAGAATTTTTTTAATATTTTCATTGAGTTGTGCTGGAAATAAAAAGAGTATTCCGCCAGCTAACATTTCCCAAGCTCTAGTAGGAAGTAGGTAAAACGCTGCTGATCTATCAATAGGTGTATAAACAATAGAAATAGTTAAAGAGCTTAATAGCACAATAATTACTAGTGCCTTAAGAGTAGACTCACTAAAGCATTTACTTAGTAGCAGAATAATTAAAGGATAAATTAAGTAAAATTGCCATTCTACCGATAGAGACCAAGTGTGGAGTAGCCAATTTTCTTGAGAGGGAGAATCAAAATAACCTGATGAACTATAAAACTGATAATTAGAAGTAAATAACATTACTTTTCTAATAATCCTCATTAGATCCTTATAGTCTGGTGTTAATAAATAAAGATAGCCAAAAGCTATCATAACAACGCAAAGTACTGCAAGCGCAGGAATAATGCGACGTGCTCTATGTAAATAAAAATCTAATAATGAAAAACGTTGATCTCTAAGTCTGCCGAAAATAATTCCTGTCATCAAATAGCCAGAAATAACAAAAAATATATCTACACCTACAAAACCACCTGAAAAAGCAGATACCTTAAAATGAAATAAGACAACTGCTAATACAGCAAATGCCCTAACGCCATTAATATCTTTTCTAAATTTCATCATAAAATTTATATAATTCTTGAATAACTTGTCTATTTATCTATAACTTGTTAATTTATAATACCATTTGATGATAAGTTTACTTAATAGTTGAAGCTTTCTGATCAAATATAGGTTTGAATAAAGGCTCCAGCAGTGCTGAACCATAACCATTTAAATGGTTGTCATCTGCATAAAGTGCTTTACCTTTCAAAGATCCCATACAATTCTTCCCGTCTGGACAGAGATAAGGTATAGGATCAAGTAACTCTATACCGCATTGTTGCTTAGCTTGATTCATTAAAGATAATACAAAAAGATGACGCTGCTGGTATTGTTCTAAGGGTAGCATAATCTCTCTGATATTAGTAATAAAATGCGATTGCATTTGTAAGCTTTTAAGTACATTTGTCCTCATTTCAGGAATAGGTTTTACTAAATAAACAGGGCGGTTTTTAGCGAGGGTACACAACGAATTAAGGTATGTTTGTCGATATTTATCTAGATAATCTTGGGTAACTTTATGCTCAAACCCTTTGAAAGAGACGAAATGGCCCCCTATATCGGCAGGATCTAAGTAAAGACTAGCCCTATTGATGACTATTAAAGGTACGCCTTGATAAGAAGTA
>CALYQH010000129.1 GCA_945283395.1 uncultured Ventosimonas sp.
ACGGCTTTTTTGCTTTATAATGAGAAATTATTTATGCATCATATTTTTATTAAAAAAGTATGTTCTTATAATTAAGTTGAATGTGTTATAACAACCTAATTATTTAAAATGGTTATTACTTTTAAAAAATTAACTATTATTTGATAAGGAGATGGCAGTAGTGTTACAAAGACGAGTAGTTATTACTGGCCTCGGTATGGTTTGTCCAGTAGGTAATGATGTTAATAGCAGTTGGCAAAATATTATAGCTGGTAAAAATGGTATAGAGGTGCTTACTCATTTAGATATAGATATTACAAATTTTCCTACTCGTTTTGGTGGTTCTGTTAAGAATTTTTCTGTAGAGCCTTTCCTTTCTGTCAAAGATGCTAGGAAAATGGATGTTTTTATTCAGTATGGTGTAGTTGCAGGAATGCAAGCCATGCAGGATTCTGGATTAGAAGTAACAGATCAAAATAGGAATCGCATAGGAGTGGTTGTTGGATCTGGCATTGGTGGTTTACCTAATATAGAAGCTAATTGTCGAGCATTAGCCGAGCAAGGTCCGCGCAGAGTTTCGCCTTTCTTCGTTCCAGGAGCTATTATCAATATGGCTTCAGGTTTATTATCTATTAATTTAGGCGTCAATGGCCCTAACTATGCCATAGCAACTGCTTGTGCGTCAGGTACTCATAGCATAGGCTCGGCGGCTCGTAATATTATACATGGTGATGCCGATGTAATGTTAGCAGGTGGGGCAGAAATGGCTACTTGTGGCATAGGATTAGCCGGCTTTTCGGCTTGTCGGGCATTATCTACGCGTAATGATGATCCTCATCATGCCAGCCGTCCTTGGGACAAAGATAGAAATGGTTTTGTCTTAGCTGATGGAGCTGGAGTCTTAGTGCTTGAGGAACTAGAGCATGCCAAAGCTAGAGGGGCAAGAATCTATGCTGAATTAGTAGGTGTAGGTTTTAGTGGAGATGCTTATCATATGACCGCTCCTGCTAGTGATGGCAAAGGGGCTGCTATCTGTATGAATAATGCATTACGTGATGCTCAATTGAATATAGATGAAATTAGTTATATTAATGCGCATGGTACTTCTACTCCTGTGGGTGACTTAGCCGAAGTAATGGCAATTAAATCAGTATTTGCTAAGACAGCTTACCAAATACCTATCAGTTCAACTAAATCTATGACGGGGCATTTGTTAGGTGCTGCTGGGGCTATTGAAGCTGTATTTAGTGTATTAGCTATAAAAGATCAGATAATCCCCCCTACCATTAATCTTGAGCATCCAAGTGAGGGGTGTGACCTTGACTTCGTACCTAAAGAAGCGAGATCAACTACTGTAGATACTGTATTATCAAATTCCTTTGGTTTTGGTGGTACTAATGGTAGCTTAATATTCAAACGTTTCAATTAAGTTATAGCATGCGAATATTTATAGTTTCTATTTTAGTCCTAGTTGCTTTGTTGGTGGTAGGCTCAACTACTGGTTACTGGAAGTACCATAAAGCTATCATGCAACCTCTTAATTTAGAGTCAGAGAGAATCATAGAAATTCCAACGGGAGCTTCACCCAATAACATGTTGCTCCAATTGGAAAAAGACGGCATCATCAAAGATGTCTTTTGGCTAAAGTTATACTGGCGTTTTGAGTTAAAAAATCAATCTATTCATGTGGGGGAATATCGACTTAAATCAGGTATGCATTTTAAAGACCTGGTAAATATTTGGACAAAAGGTGAGGTAGTACATTATAAAATAGTTTTAATTGAAGGTTGGAACTTTAAGCAATTTAGAGCAGCATTAGCTGCACAACAGCCACTTAAGCAGCTTACTAGAGATATGACAGATACGCAAATTATGGCTGCTTTAAATTCTGATAGGCATCCTGAAGGACAGTTTTATCCTGATACTTACCTTTACATTAAAACTGATAGTGATTTAGATATATTAAAGCGTGCGCATAAAAAATTGCAACAAGTGTTGGATGAAGAATGGAGCACGAAGGCTGAAGAATTGCCTTATGAAAACGCTTATCAAGCGCTTATTATGGCATCATTGATTGAGAAAGAAACAGGTTTAGCAAGTGAAAGAGAACAAATAGCAGGAGTTTTTATTCGGCGTATACAAAAGAATATGCTTCTTCAAACAGATCCAACGGTTATTTATGGGATGGGTGATAAATATAATGGAAAGATTACCCGAGCAGATTTACAACGTGAAACCCTTTATAATACTTACATTATAGCGGGACTACCGCCAACACCTATAGCTATGGTAGGTCGCGAAGCTATCCATGCAGCGCTTCATCCTGCTGAAGGGAAAGCGTTATATTTTGTTGCCAAAGGAGATGGTAGTCATAAGTTTTCAGAAAATTTGACTGAACATAATAAAGCTGTCCGTGAGTATCAACTTAAAAGACGTGCTGATTATCGCTCAAGTCCATTACCTGATGAGGCTAAATAATGACAGGAATGTTCATTACATTTGAAGGTCCTGAAGGGGCAGGTAAATCGACAAATGTATACTATTTAACTAATAGATTGCAAGAAGTTGGATATTCTGTTGTGGTCACAAGGGAGCCGGGCGGAACCGAGCTTTCTGAAAAAATTCGAGAATTATTACTCGATCCTAGCTTTAAAAAAATGGCTAATGATACAGAGTTATTACTAGTATTTGCAGCAAGAGCAGAGCATTTGAAGCAAGTTATAATTCCTGCTATTGAAGAAGGCAAAGTAGTCATTTGTGATAGGTTTACTGATGCTACTTATGCTTATCAAGGGGGGGGGAGAGGAATTGATATTAATAAAATAGCATTGCTTGAACGTATGGTACAAGGTACTGTTCGACCTGATTTAACATTGTTATTTGATTTACCAGCAGCGGTTGGGCTTAGCCGCGTTAAACGAAATAGAGGTAGTTTAGATAGGTTTGAGCAAGAAGATTTACAGTTTTTTGGAGCAGTAAGGGAAGCTTATTGGCAAAGAGCTGAAAAATATCCTGATATTTTCCGTATTATAGATGCCAGTCAGACCATTGAGAAAGTTCAGTTGCAAATGGATGCGTGCTTTATTGAGATATGGGAACGCTTAAATGTTGGATAGCATTTTGCCATGGCAAGAAAAGTTATGGCAACAAATGGTGACTAATCCACATCCTGCCCATGCCTATTTGTTATATGGTAAAAAAGGTATAGGTAAACACCTATTTGCAGATCAGTTAACTCGTTATTGGTTATGTCTCACGCCCAATCATAAATTGCCCTGCGGCTATTGTAAAAGTTGCCATCTATTAGCAACTAGTGGTGCTCATCCTGATTTTTTTCAGCTAATACCTACGGAATCAGATTTTATTAAGGTTGATCAAGTAAGAGAATTAGTAGACTTTGTTAATCAAACTTCGCAAATATCAAAAGGCAAGGTCGTTGTTATAGAACCTGCTGAAGCATTAAATCTTAATGCTGCCAATGCCTTATTAAAGAGCTTGGAAGAGCCTAATGGTAATACCCGCTTCATATTAGTTAGTCATCAGCCAGGACAATTATTAGCCACTATAAAGAGTCGTTGTATACAGCAGTTATGTCCTATGCCTAGTAAAGAGCAAGCATTAACCTGGTTGCAAAGCCAACTAACTTCATTATCTACCCAAGAGTTAACGCAGTTATGGTTATTGGCTGGCCATACCCCTTTATATGCCCTTGAGCTCTATGAACAAGATATTTTGCAGCAAAGGCAAAGATTAGTAGCAGATATTAAAAAAATCTTAAAACAACAAATAGTCGCTGGCCAAATAGTTGAAAGTTGGACTAATATTCCTTTAATAATAATATATGACTGGTTTTGTAGTTGGCTGCATATTATTTTAAGTTACCAATTAACTCATGATGATTCTCAATTGGGCATGGCAGATATGGCTAAGGTATTAGTTTATATGGCTAATAAAATAGCTCCTATGAAACTACTAGCCTTACAACAGGAATTATTAACAGAACGGCAGAAAGTTTTAAGAAAAGCTAATTTTAATAAATTATTATTGTTGGAGAGTTTATTAATCCGCTGGAATAATTTATTAACAACAAGGTAAAATAGCCTTAATTGGCTAATAAGAGGAGATCAATATGGCATTGAATATGGGTGGGAATAGTATTATTAATGTATCTCTTCCTAATAAAAATATTTTATATGCATCCTACATGCCGTTCGTAACAGATGGTGGATTATTTGTTAGAACAAATAGAAAACATAATTTAGGAGATGAAGTTTTTTTACTTATTGACTTGCCGGATGAAGAAGAAAAAATTCCTGTTACGGGTAGAGTAGTATGGATTTCTCCAGTTAATCAAGGCAATAGAGTACAGGGAGTAGGTATTCAATTTTCGCCTGCTGATTCAGCCAAAGCTATGCCTAAAATCATGAAGCATCTAGCTGGGCTATTGGATAATAATACTCAACCAACATTTACCATGTAATTTATTAATAGTTCATAATGAGTTATTTAGTAGATTCCCATTGTCATCTTGATTTTTTGCAATTAGAGAATGCCTCAGGGGGATTAGCTAGTGCACTAGACCAAGCCAGAAACAAAGGCGTTGGGCATTTTTTAACAGTAGCAGTTAGTCAAGATAATGTTAATCTAGTTAAAACTATTGCAGAGCAATATGATGATGTGCATTGTGCAGTAGGTATTCATCCTTTAGAGTTGCATGATGAGCATTCACTAAGTCTTGATTGGTTATTGAAGGCAATAAACCACCCTAAAGTAGTAGCTATTGGTGAAACTGGTTTAGATTTTCATTATCATATCACTCCAGCTCAGA
>CALYQH010000130.1 GCA_945283395.1 uncultured Ventosimonas sp.
ATAAAGAGAGTGGTAGACTACAACGTAAAAGTTCGGGTAAAAGCGGATAATACGGGAGTTGACCTAGCTAATGTCAAAATGTCAATGAATCCTTTCTGTGAAATCGCAGTAGAAGAAGTTGTACGTTTGAAAGAAAAAGGAATAGCTACTGAGGTTGTCGCCGTCTCCATCGGTCCTATAGCAGCCCAAGAGCAGTTAAGAACAGCACTTGCATTAGGTGTAGATAGGGCTATTTTAGTAGAAGCTAAAGAGGGGCTAAGCTCATTAAATGTAGCGAAATTATTGAAGGCTGTTGTTGCAAAAGAACAACCTCAACTTATTGTATTGGGCAAACAAGCTATTGATACGGATAATAATCAAACAGGGCAAATGCTGGCAGCTTTAACTGGCTATGGGCAAGGTACTTTTGCTTCAAATTTAGCGATTTCCTCTGATAAAGTTATTGTAACAAGGGAAATAGATGGAGGCACACAAAAAATTGCTTTACAGTTACCTGCTATCATTACTACCGATCTACGCCTTAATGAACCGCGTTATGCCTCATTACCTAATATCATGAAGGCAAAGAAAAAAACTATAGAAACCACTAATCCTGTTGAGTTAGGGGTCAATGTTAGCACTAGTATCGCAACTCTAAAAATAGAAGAGCCAGCACCTCGTAAAGCAGGTATAAAAGTAGCTTCTGTAGCAGAGCTTGTTGATAAATTAAAAAATGAAGCTAAGGTGATCTAATGACTATACTTGTTATTGCAGAACATAATAATGCAACGCTTAATGCGGTGACTTTTAATACCATAGGTGCTGCTACTGCTATAGGTGGCGATATTCATCTACTGATTGCAGGCCATAATGTTAGGCCTGTAGCTGAACAAGCAACCAAAATAAAAGGTGTAAATAAGGTATTGCTAGCAGATAATGCTGCTTACGATCACATGTTAGCTGAAAACGTAGCAAAATTAATCGCCGATTTAGCTAATAATTATTCCCATATTTTAGCACCAGCCACCACCGCCGGTAAAAACTATTTACCCCGTGTGGCAGCATTACTTGATGTAGACCAAATATCTGAAATTATCAGTGTAGAAAGTGCTGATACTTTTAAACGTCCAATTTATGCAGGTAATGCCATAGCTACAGTTAAATCAAGTGCAGCTATTAAAGTTATTACTATTAGGACTACAGGCTTTGACGCTGTAGCAAGTGACGGTGGTAACGCTACCCTAGAAACTATTTCCGAGGTGGCAGATGCAGGTATTTCAAGTTTTGTTAATGAAGATCTAGCTAAGTCAGATCGCCCTGAATTAACTGCTGCTAAGATTATAGTTGCTGGTGGTCGCGCTTTACAAAATGCTGAAAATTTTGACAAGATTCTTTACCCACTAGCTGATAAGTTAGGTGCTGCTGTAGGTGCATCGCGGGCGGCAGTAGACGCAGGATGTGCCCCTAATGATGTGCAAGTAGGACAAACAGGTAAGATAGTAGCTCCTGAGCTTTATATAGCCATAGGTATCTCAGGTGCTATTCAGCATTTAGCAGGGATGAAAGACTCAAAAGTCATAGTGGCTATCAATAAGGATGAGGAAGCTCCCATCTTCCAAGTAGCTGATTATGGACTAGTAGGTGATTTATTTGAATTAGTTCCTGAGTTAACTAAAGCTTTATAATTCAAATGTATAATAGCTAATTATTAGCATTTTTATATACTAACCCCACTCAAATTGAGTGGGGTTTTTCTTTATTGAGGTTTTGCTTTATGGAATGTCGCATTGGTTGTGGTGCTTGTTGTATTGCTCCTTCCATATCATCAGCTATCCCCGGCATGGCTAATGGTAAAAAAGCAGGGGTGAGATGTGTTCAGTTAGATAAAGATAATTTATGTCTGCTATTTGGTAAAAAAGCGCGTCCAGCGGTATGCGTAAATTTTAAAGCAGACCCATCAGTTTGTGCTGATACTAAGCAAGAAGCTTTACAACGTTTATCAGAATGGGAAGTTATTACGAAAATAGATTAATTAAGTATTTTGTTATGTCGCAAACAAATATAGCAACGCAAATCTACAACAGATTGAGTGGTCGTAACAAACATGATAATGAAGCTGCCGAGCAAACAGAAAAAGAGAAAAATCTACAACAAAATTTCTTTTGTCATTTATGGATTTCATTAGGTAATAAATTAGCTGATTCCTTAATTAGCCCACGCTTAATTCTGCCTTGGTTATTAAGTGCTATGCATGCACCTATGTGGGTGGTGAGTTTATTAGTGCCTATTAGAGAAGCTGGTGCTTTATTACCACAAATTCTATTAGCTAGTTTGTTAATAATTAAGAAAATTAGTAAATGGGTGTTGTTTGATGATTGTGTAGTTTTAAATTTTTGTTCCTTAGAAATGGCTTTGCTAGCTGTATTAGGCGAAGGTTTTTGGGGAGCTGTGCTAGTCTTGATGGTATTGATTATTCTATCTTTGGCGCGCGGCGTTACTTCTATAACCAGTAAAGATGTCATGGGTAAGACGATAGATAAAGATACTCGTGGTCATCTGATGGGCTGGAGCACTAGTATAGCTGGTGGTATTACCTTATTGGCTGGGATTATTTTGATGTTTTTGACAGATCATCCTGGTCGAGCTATTGTTGCCTGTTTGTTATTATTGTCAGCGCTAGGTTGGGGATTGGGAGTGATCTTTTGTGCTCGGTTAATTGAACCACCTAGCGATATAGAATCAGCCAAAAAAGAGCAAAGTAGTTTAAGCAGAGCTTGGCAGTTATTGTGCAGTGATAAGCAATTTCTGCATTTCAATATAAGCCGCTCATTATTACTATCTAGTTCCTTATCTTTACCCTATATAGCAATATTAAGCCGTGCTAAAGCAGGCACTAATTTAGGTAGCTTAGGTGTATTGGTAGTTATTTCTGGCATAGCTACAATGCTGGCAAGTCCATTTTGGGGAAGGTATGCAGATCATTCAAGTCGGAATGTTATGCGTGATAGTGGCTTGCTAGTAGCTGTTATTTGTTTACTCACTACTACGTTTACTTTTTTGCCTAGTTACCTTTCGAACACGGTTTGGCCATATGCTTTTTCTTATGCTGCGGTAGTGATTGGGGAGACTGGTATAGGCATAGGTCGAAAAACCTATATTGTTAATATGGGAGATGGTGAGAGTAGAGCTCTTTATATTGCTCTTTCAAATACTATAACTGGTATTTTAGTATTAATCTTAGGTGCAGTATTAGCTACAATGAGTGCTTGGTTTAGTAGTAATGTTATTCTAATAACCATAGCTGTAGGTTGTATAGTGGGAGCTTGGTCTGCCCAAAACTTAAATGATATCTAAAATTGTTGTGTTGCAAATGATTAACGGTAATATTATTGTTATGAATAGAGTTCTTTAAAAAAATTATTGATATTGGCTAAAGTAAGTTTATTGAGCTCCTGTTAGCAGCCCCTTTAAAAAGCTTATCTAGGCATTAGATAAGCTTTTACCCTTTTAAAATAAATCAATCGGAGCTATATCATCATTTGAGGCTGGAAAGTTATCATTATTATTCCCATGAATGGTATCTTCTTTTTTGAATAGTTCGCTGTAAGTTCGTTTTGAGCTATCTGAAGCTAAACGCCCAGTATCAGCATCTATTTTCATTTGGACAATGCCGGCAGGTTTGCTTAACAAATGATTAGGCTTATCTTTTAAAGCTTCTCTCATATAATCAATCCAAATAGGAAGAGCTAAGGTTCCACCGTATTCTCTACGTCCCAATGTGCTTGGCTTGTCAAGACCAACCCATACAATAGTTGTATAGTCAGCATTAAAGCCAGCAAACCATGTATCTTTGGTGTCATTAGTAGTACCAGTCTTACCTGCAAGGTCTGAACGTTTTAGCACTAAAGCGCGTGTTCCCGTACCACGTCTGATAACATCTTGGAGAATACTGGTCATAATGTAAGCTGTTCTTCTATCAATAACTGACTGAGCAACATTAGGAATGGAGGCTGCTTTGTCATCTGCTTCAATAGGAATTAGCTTGGCTTTTGCCGGTATGGCTGTTGCTTCTTGTTGTGCTGCATCGTTTGGAATGGCGGGGGGGGTGGCCGTAAAAAGCACATTATCATTTCTATCGCTAATTTTCGCTATAGTATAGGGATAAATTTTATATCCACCATTAGCAAATACTGTCCAAGCTCGTGCAATTTGCATAGGAGAAACATCTGCTGAACCTAATGATAAAGATAAAGAAGCAGGTAAGGCATTTTTAGCAAAACCAAATTTGGTTATATAGTCTAAGGCGTTATCTATACCTATACTTTGTAATAAACGAACAGTTACTAAGTTTCTAGATCTATATAAACCTTCACGTAAGGTAATTGGACCTAAGAATTTATTACCATCATTTTTAGGTTTCCATTTTTTATTAGCTGAACCATCTTCAACAACTATAGGCGCATCATTTACTAAACTAGCGGCTGTAAAGCCAGAATCTAATGCGGCACTATAGATAAAAGGTTTGAAACTTGAACCTGGTTGGCGTTTAGCCTGTGTGGCTCTATTATAGTTACTTTGGTCAAAAGAGAACCCTCCTACTAGCGCCTCTATAGCACCTGTTTGTGGGTTTAATGAAACAAGAGCTGCTTGTGCTTCCGGAACTTGGCTTAGATAAGCAATACCTTGTTGGTCATGATAAATTCTTATTAAATCACCAATTTTGACAATGTCATTGGGCGATTTAGGGTTTGCCCCCATGCTATTAGCTGATAAATAGGGTCTAGCCCATTTCATATTATTCCAAGG
>CALYQH010000131.1 GCA_945283395.1 uncultured Ventosimonas sp.
TGGCTAAATAAAATAAATTTAGCTTATTGGACACTAATGTAAACCAATATGATAGCATGATATTTTGATGAAATAATCACAAAATGAACTAGAAATAGTTATTTTTATCTAATAATAATTCTTGCTAGTTATGTTAGATAAAATAGTGATTAAGATGTTAATATATTGTTTAGTAATTAATTATTTAAATCTTTATTAGCAAGATTTAAATAGCTAGGAGAAATAACCTGATGGACCCTCAAAATTTGTTCAATGCAGTCGATAATGTTAGCTTACATTTCGCAAAAGACACCGATTTAACTGATGATGAAAAATGGATAATAACTGCTGGTGGTATATTTTCTAGTCTTGTAGGAGATAATCTTAATAGTATTGAAACAGGTCGCGGTAATGGAGAAATTAGAGAAGCTTTAAGGCGTAGTTGGCTTATTTCTGATCGCCCAACATTTGAACAGGTAGTTATAAGATTAGCTACTTCTGATAAGAGGCAAATATATTTAAAGCGGCTGGAAATGATTAAGAAATTTTATGCAACTTTACAAAATAGTAATGCGGTTTGTAACTTTATGTCTAAAATGTCTTTTCGGTTTGCTTTAGATTGGTATCAAACTAGAACAAAAGAAGATTTGAAGAAAATTAATAAAGAATTAGAGTTTGATAGAATTAAAATCAATAAGGGTAAAACCAATAGTGTTACAGACATGTTAGCTAAGGCGGGAGAATGGACTAAAGATCTAGAGAAAATAGGTGATTATCGAACCGTTAATAATTTATTAGGATGGGATGCGGTTGGCATTCTCAATATTGTGCGGTTTGCCACACAAGTAAATTATATTGATCGTGAAGAGTTTGTTAAATATGCAAGGCCCATTAAAAAACAAGTACAGGCAGCTTATAATAGTTGGAATGAATTTGTATTATCCTATGTTGTAGGCAGTTTAATATGGAAATATACAGAGGAAAGAGCGGCCCCCATTATTAGAGTAGCTCATATGTTTTTAACTGATAAGAAATCGCCTATACATTCTGTAAATTTTAAATAAATATTTCCTTAGCATTAGGGTTAAATGGTCTTATTGAGTTGTTTAGTTGACAAAACTAGTGGTTTAGATGAAATAAATTTTTCTAACTTTACAGTAAGGCCAATTGATCTAAGGTCATAGTAGCTCCGCCACAAACAATAACTAGTATGTTTACGTAATGTTTGAACTCAATTTTAGCTTCATATAAGCAAGCTAAACTTGCTCCACAAGCTGGTTCTACTAAAATTCTATGATCATCTAAAAAATTACGACAAGCATTTATTGCTTCTTCATCGGTAACCAAAAAGCTATTAATGGTCAATTCTTTCCTAACATTGACTGCTTGTTCACACACTTTATCTAGCTGCTAATGATGAGGCCACGCCACTTACCTTGCCTATATCTACTGGCTGATTTGTTTTAATTGCTGCGTGATACGAAGCAGTGCCTTTGGTTTCAACAGCTATAATAGGAATGTCTAACCAATTATTACGTAGAAGCCCAATGGCAACACCTGCTAATAAACCTCCGCCACCTACTGATAAAATGATGGCATCAGGTTTTAAGCCTGAAATGGCTATTTCATCTATTAGTGTAGCGTGCCCTGCCCATAAAAGGGGGTCATCAAAAGGATGGATAAAGGCAGCATTGGCTGTGGTTATAGAGAGTGCGTAAGCATTAGCATCTTGCCATGATTCCCCTTCCACTATGACATCGGCTTGTTCTTGCTGAAGTAGTTTGATCGCTTGATGAGAAGTTGTTTTAGGTACAACTACCGTAACGGGTATATTAATACGGCGTCCTACATAGGCTACCGCTATCCCAGCATTTCCACCTGATGAAGAGATAAAACGTGTTGCTCCTCTTTTATGATACGCCAAGCAGGCAAAACTTATGCCTCGCAATTTGAAGGAGCCAGAAGGTTGGAGCGCCTCCATTTTTAACCAAACAGTGTGACCAGAAATAATACTTAAAGGTCTTGATTCTAAGAGCGGAGTATTAATGTGAAGCTGCATAACTTTTTCTATAAAAGGGCAATAAGTAATTAGCTACTTAAACTTAGCTTTTTTGTTAAAAAATAGCAAGAGGTGAAGAGATTCAATTAACTTATGTAAGTTTAGTTAATGCGTTATAGTATTTTATTAACGTTGTTTACAGCATCATTAGTAGTTAATAATAGTACATTTTATAGAATATATGATTAAAAATTATTTCTAGTTCCCGCAAACTCTCTATGAAATTAACAATAAAAATGAATTTTTCATTTAACGGTAACTCACTAGATAAGCAAATTAATTATCATGGCAAAAATAAAAATTGGAGATATTATATTATCATTTATCAGTTGGTTAGCCTTGGGAAGATATAATTGGATATTGTTTCAGTCAACATTAGCTATAATGAGGCATTATCAACTGAAAAAAGTGGCAGATATATTCTGCAATAGTAAAGCACCTTATGGTTTTTTACTAATAAAGATAGAAAAAAGGAATACTGTGAAGGTTTATTATAACAACTGTAATTATACTCGGGGCATAGATAATATCTATGCCCAAGCTCTGTGCCTATTCAGTTTCAGAAGAAGGAGGTTCAGGGATAATATTTTTTGCATGTAATCCCTTATTTCCCTGTTCAATTTCAAATAACACAGGTTGTCCCGCTTTAAGTGTTTTATAGCCCTCTACTTGAATAGATGAGTAGTGAACAAATAAGTCCTCGCTGTGTGTCTCTGAAGAAATGAAACCATAACCTTTGGTGTTATTGAACCATTTAACTTTGCCACGTAGCATATACATCTTCCTTATGATTTATAAACGCTGATAATAACAGCTTAATTAAGTAAGTTATCAAGAGTAGCAAGCAACTTACTTAGAAAGCGATTTCCAACTGTTAGCTATGTTATAGCTGTTATTATTATATAACGAATTTATTAATATTAAACGACTGTTTGGATGATTTTTTTCAAAAGTTATTTACTTATTTGAAATTACGATATTTTTTATAAAAAAGTAAACTAAGAACCTATTATTTTAGAAAAATCAAAAATAAAATCTTTATAAAATACTAGTCAGCATAGTCAATTTATCTGTTATATCGTAAAATAACTTGCTTTTAAAGGTATACAAAACCTTAGATAGTCAGTACTATTATTTATTTAAAGTTTTTAGGAATAGTCAAATGATCACAGGTAGTATAGTTGCATTAGTTACCCCTATGGATCGTGAAGGTAATGTCGATTGGGAGTGCCTTAGTAAACTAGTTGATTTTCACTTACAAGAGGGTACACATGCTATTGTAGCAGTAGGTACTTCTGGAGAGGCTTCTACTTTAAAGTTCGAAACTGAGCATTTACAAGTTATTCGCCAAGTAGTAGATCAAGTAAATGGTCGTATTCCTGTTATAGCAGGAACTGGGGCTAATTCTACCCATGAGGCGATTGATTGGACTAGAGCAGCCAAAGAAGTAGGTGCTGATGCTTGCTTATTAGTGGTTCCTTATTATAATAAACCTACACAAGAGGGTCTTTACTTACATTATAAGGCTGTTGCTGAGGCAGTAGCTATTCCTCAGATTCTCTATAATGTACCCTCAAGAACAGTATGTGATTTAAAAACGGAAACGGCTGTACGCTTATCAAAGATCCCTAATATAATAGGTTTAAAAGATGCCACAGGAGATATAGCCAGAGGTAAGGCGCTAATAGATCAAGTAGCAAAAGATTTTGCTGTTTATTCAGGAGATGATGCAAGTGCTTTAGATTTGATTGCGTTAGGTGGTAAAGGTAATATTTCTGTTACCGCTAACGTAGCACCTCGACTCACTAGTGAACTTTGTACTGCTGCTTTAGCAGGGGATATTGTCAAAGCACAAGAAATTAATACATTGTTGGCTGATTTAAATAAGGCGCTTTTTCTAGAAACTAATCCAATTCCAGTAAAATGGGCACTTCATGAGTTAGGGCTTATCCAAGAGGGAATACGTTTACCTTTAACGGTACTTAGCGAACAATATCATGAACAGGTACGACAAGCTATGAGAGTAGCTGGTATTCTACCTAAATAAGATTTGATTATGATTAAACATAGCCCAATAGAACTAGTAGTCTCAGCTATAACGCCGAGTAAATGTGTAAGGAGTTTGAAGCCATGAGACAGTTGGTCAAATTTGTTGTTATTGGCGTGGTTATTTCTACTAATAATGGTTGTGGTTGGTTATGGGGTGAAAAAGGCTATTTTAGGGATAGATCTAATGACTATTTGAATGCTAAGCAAGCGCCTCAAATCACCGTACCTAGTGATTTACAAAATAATACTAAGCCATTAGATCCACTTTATCCTATTCCAGTAAATGTAGCTAATTCAACAGCGGGTAAGGATTTTGAAGTCCCTCGTCCAGTACCATTACAAGTGGTTAGTGAAAATAGAACATTTAGTTTGCAAAATAGCAAAGGCATACAATGGTTTATTGCTCAGCAACCACCTTCACAAGTCTATCCACAAGTTTCTCAGTATTTTCAACAAGCGGGTTTTCATATTGATATGAGTCGACCTGAAACGGGTGAATTTACTACTACTTGGGTTAAACCTAAAACTTTAACAGCAATGCTGTCTAATAGGCTTCTTGCTGTTGATAATAAGCTTATTAATCAGGAATTTAGAGTCAGAGTTAGGGTTGAACCAGGCGTTCAATCTAATACTAGTGAAGTATATGCTTTAGTGATGGCACGTCCAGCAAATATTGAGATAGCAT
>CALYQH010000132.1 GCA_945283395.1 uncultured Ventosimonas sp.
TCACAAATAGTTTGCCACACACCAAAGCCTATAAAATAAATTCCTGCAATCCACCATAAGATTAATGTCCATGTAGCAAAGCTTCCCGCCCCACCATATTGAGCTATAAGAATACCACTACTAATTAACCATATTAGACTGAATATTATATTAATAGGCATGGCTTTTTTTACCCGGAAAGGATGTAAAAATTTAACAGGGACAATAGATAAGATTGCCAAGCCAATAATCACTAAAAATGTGATAAAAGCAGGTGGTTGAATAACTATAAAATAGAGGGCAACAATATTCCATGTAGCAGGAAAACCCACAAAATAATTATCTTTACTTTTCATGTTTACATTACAAAAACAGAAAAAAGAAGATATCAAAATAATGATAGTTGATAAGATATACATTCCATAAGGAAGTGTTATAAAAGTATAGATAAAAATAGCTGGCACAAATACATAGGTTATATAGTCGATAACCAAATCTAATATTGCGCCATCAAACGCAGGCACTTGTTTTTTTACATCATAACGACGAGCTAATGTGCCATCAATACCATCAATTAATAAGGTACAACCCATCCATAAAAAACTCATAGCTGGCTTACCATCTATGATAGCTAACAAAGCCAATAAACCAAAAATTATACCGCTTGCAGTAAAAGCGTGAACGCCCCAAGCTTTTAATTTATTTATATCCATTTATATGATAACTCAGTACTTTTATTTAACAATCTGTATTGTACGCTGTAAATTCCTTTTAGCCTATGCTCTATAACTATTTATCAGCAATTTTTAACTTAGTTAACTAATAATTGCAAACAAATACTGATAGTTAACTAGACCTTATAGTTAAGATTATAGCCTATTGATAATCCTATTACCTATCCTAATCACTTGCTATCTATTAAGTAATAGTATTCACTTATTCAAGTTGGCTTGGGGCTTAAATCAACTATTATTAATAAACGTAACCTATTGTTATACAATATAGACAGGCTGTTATTGGGCTATTAAACAGCTTGTTAGTCTATAACATATCATCTTTAACCTTCAAAAAATATCTTTTCTATCTTTTGCTAAATTTTATAACCACTATAATTCATTCAATATATTAAACATCTCTAATTTCTTTAACCCTTCATTTTATACTAGTAAAAGGTTTGATTGCTCGACAATTTAGTTCTTTTTGAACAACTCGTAAAGCCTGTAAATCAGGTAATGTATCGAAATTTTTAAAATACTCACAGACACTAGGCACTACAGAAGGATAAGCGATAGCTAGTGCCCTAGCATATTTATCCACATAACCGGTTTGCTTTGTTAATAATGATAATTGTATTTTGTTAACCAGCACAGCAGAATAAGGTCGCCAAGCTAGCATCTCATCGGTAATTTGCTGTTGATAGGCTAAATCTGTTATGACTGGAGATATATTATTAAGCATTTGCAGTTGCAATTCTTTACCCCATATTAAATCACTAGTTGCTGATTTATATATTGCAAAATCTTGTTGATCTAATGCCATTAATTCACCTTTATAAAAAAAGCTTTTTGCATAGGTAGTTAATGAGCTATTAGCTATTACGATAAATAAGACTCCAATAAGTAAAGTGATTATTACATTAAGTAACCGTGGATAGATTAATTTAAAACTACTTGTTAATAAGGGAACTATCATCAAGAATAATAGTGGCACAAAGTGCATACGCCACATGATATACTCTAATAAGGAGTTAATAAAATAAACGGCAAAAACACATGAGACTAACCACCACTGTAATGTTTTAGGTTTTCTCCAAAAACTTATAACAATATATCCAATAAGGGCAACAAGAGCCAACAACCCTAGTAAGCCAAATTCAGCCATAATTTGTGCAAAAATATTATGACTATGTAAAGTTAAGCTTCCTATGACAGTATAGCTTGGATTAGCTACCCCTAACCAAAATGCATGAACAGCATAATTACCAAAACCAACACCTAACAATGGCGAGCTTTTCAGAAGGGCAAAAGCTTTAGAAATTTCTGATAATCTAAAAGAATCACTAGCAGAATTCCGGCTTAATGCTCCACTAGTTTCAAACATAGTATCAGATGGATTAATTGATAGACACTGCATAATAACGGGTAAATAATAGTAAATTAGCGCACCTACTACTAATGCGGCTACACCAAACATAAAGCTTAAATAGCTTTTATCTTCACTTTTATAGCCATTAAAAATGGTTATTAGTAAGGTAGAAACTAAATAAAGTAATATAGCTCTAGAACCACTTCCTAATAATACGAAACCAAAAAGTAGTGAAAAAATCACCAACAAGATAACGTGAAAAATACCCCTATAAGTTAAGTAACAGAGGGATAAAAAGGCCACCATAACATAAATAGCCAACTGATTAGATTGAGCAACAAAACCTATAAATCTATCGCTCATAGGCACCATCCAATAATCAATGCCGGCTAATCTATATTGAATAGCTATAGCGCTAAAAGACTCAATTACCCCTCCAATAAAGAGCATAAAAGCTAGATAGTCATAGTATTGAGTATTGTTCCTTTCTGCTAGCCTTAAGGCGGTTAAACTAGTTAGTAATACCACTACACTATAAATGACTAAAGTAATCTTAGCTTCAGGATGGCTATTTTGAAGAAGAGTTAACAAACATAAAATAACGAAAAAGATCAATAAACTTATTAGCAAAGGTGAAATAATTAAAACCTTATCTCTAAAGCCTGCCATAGCTAAAACCAGCAAACTACAAATTACAACTGCTGAACACGCAATAAAGATTTCCCAAAAATCGCCTAATGGCGCAAAATGAATAAATACGCAAAAAGGGGCTACTGCTATAAAAAAAAATGTAACCAACAAATCCTTTCTTAATGACAAAATAGTTCTCCTAGCGCCAACAATAGCAATTAATTATTCCACTAATAAACTAGCCAACCAAATAATTAGATAGTTTATTTAAACTAAGTAAGTATAATAAAGACAATAGATTTATATTATGTTTTATTTATTCAGCTAATCCTATTATTATTTTTGCAAAGCATAAAGGTTAATTTTCATGTTGAAAGTTGGTATTGTTGGCGGAACAGGCTATACAGGGGTTGAGCTATTACGCTTACTAGCAAACCATACACAAGCAGAAATAGTTGCAATTACCTCTCGCTCTGAAGAAGGTATACAAATAGTTGACATGTACCCTAACCTACGTGGTTATTATGATAATCTCGCTTTTAGTGCGCCTGACATGAAAATATTAGGTAAGTGTGATGTGGTTTTTTTTGCCACACCTCATGGCGTAGCTCATTCTATGGCTGGGGAGTTATTAGCTTCAGGTACGAAAATAATTGACTTATCAGCTGACTTTCGACTTAAAGATGCAGAAGAATGGTCAAAATGGTATGGTCAACCGCATGGTGCTAAAGAGTTATTAGCAGAAGCCGTATATGGTTTACCCGAAGTTAATAGAGAAAAAATAAAAACAGCGCGCCTCATTGCTGTGCCAGGATGTTACCCAACCGCTACGCAACTGGGCTTTTTACCTTTATTAGAAGCCAATATAACCAATCCTTTGCATCTTATCGCAGATTGTAAATCAGGCGTAAGTGGTGCTGGTAGGAATGCAAAGATTGGTTCTTTATTTTGCGAAGCGACAGAAAATATCATGGCTTATAGTGTTAAAGGCCATCGTCACTTACCTGAAATCAAACAGGGGTTAGAAATGATAGCACAGCAACCGGTAGGATTAACTTTTGTTCCTCACTTGGTACCCATGATTAGAGGAATACAAGCTACTCTTTATGCAACAGTAAAGAATCATTTCACAGATTTACAAGAACTTTATCAACAAAGATATGCTGATGAACCCTTTGTCGATGTATTGCCTGCAGGCACCCATCCACAAACACGCAGCGTTAAGGGTACTAATGTCTGTCGTATAGCTATTCATAGACCACAACATGGTGATCTAGTAGTGGTTTTATCAGTAATAGATAATTTGGTAAAAGGTGCTTCAGGACAGGCTATTCAAAATATGAATATTTTATTTGGTTTGGATGAAACTATGGGCTTAACCAATATAGCTCTAATGCCATGAAAACTGTTTTTTAAGTTTAGTAAAAGAAATAGTGATGATAATACCTAGGAATCAATTAACATTCACAATACAAATTTGCTCTATTATTACCTTAACTAGCCTTATTTTAATGGCTAGTTTTTTTACAGGGAAATTGGTAGGAATTAATGCTGCCAACCCTACTAAATTTGCTAAAGTTAAACAAGAACAAAGGCTTGCATTAGATTTATCTAAAACCAATGCCCGCTTGGAAATGGCAGAAACAACTAACAAACTCAATTCAAAAGCTTTAGAACAAACACGCCAAACTATTGTGCAATTAGAACAACAAATATACCAGCAACAAAAACAAATTATTGCTTATAAATCTATTATTTCTAAACAAAAACCTAGTAGCAATCTTGTCGTTAGAGATGTTATTATCCAAGCAACACTAATTCCTCAACATTTTAAATATAAAATTATACTTACCAGAAGCGATCCAGTTAAAACATTATTAACAGGTCAATTACAAATATTGATAGAAGGAACTATACTTGGAAAAACTAAAATATTATCTCTTGCTAAAATTTCTACGTTTGCCGAGCATAAAAAAAATATAGCTTTTTCTTTTAAATACATAACGCTAATTCCTGATAATAATCAATTTGCAGAAATGGT
>CALYQH010000133.1 GCA_945283395.1 uncultured Ventosimonas sp.
TGCCTTTAGGTAAAATACAAAATCAGCGGTTAGGTGAGTTAACAGACATAGTCACTAGTGATATTAAAAAATTAGAAGGTATTTTTACCCATTCAATACCAGAGATATTAGCAGATAGTTGTGCCAGTTTTGTTATGTTCATTGTGTTAACTTGCTATCACTGGCAATTAGCTATAATGTTGATAATTACCTTACCTATAGCTATTGTTATTTTACAAAAACTAAAAAAGTTTTTTGTAAAACACAGTCAACAGCAACAAGGCTTATTAGCTCACATAACAGGGTTATTGGTAGAGTTTATAATGGGCATAAGAACTCTACGGTTGTTTAATAAAACTGAGTTATGGTTAAACAAGTTTCATCAGCAATTAATTAAATTAAATAGTAATAACCTGCAAGTCGAAGCATTCGGTGGTGGTGCAGTCATGCTATTTAGACTTCTGATAGAATATAGTTTAGTAGCACTACTTCTGATGATGGCTTATGTAGTTGCAGTTAAACCTATCATGCCATTGGTTTATATATTATTTATATTACTTGCACATAAACTAATCCAGCCTTTGTTAACATTACCTGAAAGTATTACCATTTTTCGTTATGCTATGTTAAGTGAAGCTCGTTTACAACAGCTATTAGATACCCCTTTAATAACAGAACCTAAGCAACCCAAACAGGTTAATAATTTTATGATAACCTTAGAACATGTTAGCTTTAGCTATGAACAAAAAACCATTTTACAAGATATTAGTTTTACCATACCAGCAGGTACTTTGACGGCTATTGTCGGCCCGTCAGGTTCAGGAAAAACAACATTATTAAACTTATTAGCACGGTTTTATGAACCTCAACAAGGTGTAATCAAAATTGGTGGTTCAGCTATAAGCGAAATTGGTACAGAAGAGTTATACCAAAATATAAGTATAGTTTTTCAACAAGTATTATTGTACCAAGGCAGTATAATAGACAATATTATCATAGGTAATCCTAAGGCAACCCAACAACAAATAGAAGAAGCCTGCAAAGCTGCTTATTGTGACACCTTTATAAAACATCTTGAACATGGCTATCAAACTGTTATAGGCGAAACTGGTAGTGGTTTGTCTGGCGGAGAAAGACAACGCATTTCGATAGCGCGTGCTTTATTAAAGAATGCGCCAATTTTATTACTTGATGAAGCTACCGCTTCAGTAGACCCAATTGCTCAGCATGAAATTCAGCAAGCGCTTGCTAAATTAGCCCATAGCCGAACAGTGGTAATGATCGCTCATCGGCTAACTACTATTCGTTATGCACAACAAATTATTGTGCTAGATAAAGGTAATATAGTAGGGTGTGGCAAACATAACGAACTGTTAGAACATAACAAACTGTATCAACAATTATGGCAAGCACAACATATATAAAAGCGAAGAACAAGTTAGCTTTGCAGTAGTAAATTCAATCTAAAATAATAATTGCTATTAAAAGCGAGCGTCTATCCTAAGGATATCTCCATTAACACGAGGTCAGATCATTCTGTTTCTAGGCTGAAGTTTTAGTTTGTACAAGCAAATTATTTGATGCAAATTAACAACTATAATTTGTTAGGAAAGTTTCTCTATCCAGTTGTTCTTTAGATAACAAACGGTTTAGTTCAATTTGGCTAAGTCTAATAGTTAATAGTGAGTTGCCTTGTTGATCTGCTTGCTCTTGTTGTACAGCTTGGGCTGCAAAAAATGAAGCACGCAATTTGGCATATTCAGGAGGTAAACATAGAGTACCAGTAAAAATCTCTTCTACTAATAATTGATCAATAGCTTTTATGAGTAAATCTAAGCCTTGATTACTTTTGGCAGATAGCCAGACTCTTTGCGGTCTGTTTTGATCATCATATTGGATCTGTGGCTTTATGTTATCCATTAAGTCAATTTTATTATAAACTTCCAGAATAGGTAGCTTATCGGCTCCTATTTCTTGTAACACGTTTATTACTTGTTCAATTTGTAATTGACGTTCCGGTTGATGAGCATCTATTACATGTAGCAGTAAATCTGCATTAGCAGTTTCTTCTAAAGTGGCACGAAAAGCTTCTACTAATTTGTGAGGTAAATGCCTAATGAAACCGACTGTATCAGCAAATACTACACGCCCTTTATCTGGCAACTCTAAACGCCTTAATGTAGGGTCTAATGTTGCAAATAGTTGATCGGCAGCTAACACTAAAGAGTCAGTTAGAGAGTTAAAAAGAGTTGATTTTCCCGCGTTAGTATATCCTACAATAGAAATAACAGGAATTTCTGCTCTTTTTCTTCCTTTTCTAGCTTGTTCACGCTGGTTACGTACTTTCTCAAGACGTTGTTTGATTTGTTTAATACGTAGCCGAAGTAACCGTCGATCGGTTTCTAATTGGGTTTCTCCAGGGCCTCTTAATCCTATCCCACCTTTTTGACGTTCAAGGTGAGTCCAACCTCTCACTAAGCGAGTACTCATATGTTCAAGCTGTGCTAATTCAACTTGTAATTTTCCTTCGTGAGTACGGGCACGTTGTGCGAAAATATCAAGAATGAGACCGGTTCTATCAATAACACGGCATTCCAATGCGCGTTCTAGATTGCGTTCTTGGCTAGGGGTAAGAGTATGATTGACAATAATAAGTTCAGCTTGTAAAGATTTGACTAACATGGCAAGTTCTTCAACTTTACCAGAACCTATTAAAAATTTAGCAGCAGGTTGATAGCGACTAATTTCAATAAAAGCTATTACTTCAGCTCCTGCCGAATAGGCAAGTTCTTTAAATTCTTCAGGGTCTTCTCGTTCATCCATTCCTTGCGTATGAAGATGAACGAGAATAGCTTTTTCTCCACTGTCAGGACGTTCAAACAGCAATATGAACTTCCTTTAGAAGGTAGCAGCTTCTTCAGTGGTTCCTAGTTCATCCATACCAGCAGGTAGGCGTACAGGACGGCTAGGTACAACTGTTGAAATAGCATGCTTGTAAACCATTTGGCTGACTGTGTTCTTTAATAGAATTACAAATTGATCAAATGACTCTATTTGTCCTTGCAATTTGATACCATTAACCAAATAAATGGATACTGGTACTCGTTCCTTACGAAGTACATTTAAGTAAGGGTCTTGTAGCGAATGCCCTTTTGACATGGGATTAACTCCTTATGCATTAATAATTTAAAAGTTATAATGTAAAAACTAATATAAAGATAAGATAGATATTGTATGCAGATAGATCAAGAGTATTGATAAATTTTCTTTAGCTAAGCTATCTAACCAATAAACATTACGCCAACTACGTAGCCAAGTAAATTGTCTTTTCGCAAGTTGGCGGGTTGCTATAATGCCACGTTCTTGCATATTTTCAAAGTCTAATTTACCATCTAAATAGTCCCATACTTGCCTATAGCCTACAGCGCGCATGGATGGCAGTTCTGCATGTAAATCTAATCTTGCCTTTAATAGGGCTACCTCTTCAATAAACCCTTGTTTTAACATTCCTCTAAAGCGTATAGCGATACGTTCGTGCAGAATATATCTTTCTCTCGGCGCTATAGCAAGTTGCACTATAGTATAGGGTAAGTGTTGATTTGCAGGCTGATTTTTTGTTAGTTTTTGTTGCTGATAGTGGCTTGTTAGGGTTTTTCCAGTGATGAAATAAACTTCCAACGCTCTTAAAATGCGTTGTGGATCATTAGGATGGATACGTTTGGCTGCTTCTGGATCTATTTTTTGTAATTCTGTATGAAGGCTATTAATTCCTTCTTTTTTGATACGCCCTTCTAAATTAGCTCTTAGTATAGGGTCAGCTGAAGGTAAAGAGGCAAGTCCCTCTATTAATGCTTTGAAATAAAGCATAGTTCCGCCTACCAATAATGGGATTCTTCCTTGGTTAGCGCTGTTCTCCATGGCAAGTAAAGCATCTTTGCTGAAATCTGCTGCTGAATAGGCTAGGGCTGGGTCAAGAATATCAACCAACTGATGTGGGTATTGTTTGAGAATTTCTTTACTAGGCTTTGCTGTCCCTATGTTCATACCTTTATAAACTAACGCTGAGTCAACACTAATGATGTCACATGGTAGTTTATCGGCTAATTGAAGCGCTAATTCTGTTTTACCTGAGGCAGTAGGCCCCATCAGAAATATAGCGGGGGGGAGAGGTTTAGTCACCGGCTATTTACCTCTTAAAAAGAGTTTATCTAAATCAGCTAAAGGCAATTGGGTCCAAGTTGGTCTACCATGATTGCACTGGCCACTTCGCTCAGTTTGTTCCATATCTCTAAGCAAAGCATTCATTTCTGGTAAGGTTAAGCGTCTATTAGCTCTTACTGAACCATGACAAGCCATAGTAGCCAATAATTCATTAATATGAGCTTTTATTCTATCTGAGCTGCCATATTCTAAAAGATCGGCTAATACATCTTTTACAAGCTGCCCTGCTTGTGCTTGCTTGAGCAAGGCAGGTATTTGGCGGATTGCTAATGTTTCAGGGCTTAAACGCTGTATCTCAAAACCAAGTTGATTAAACCATTCATTATAGCTTTCTGCACAACTTGCCTCTCGTTGACTCATAGTAATAGTTTCGGGGACTAATAGAGGTTGGCTTTTGAGTCCTTCTGTGTCCATAGCTATTTTTAACCTTTCATAGGTGATGCGTTCATGGGCTGCATGCATATCTACTACTACTAATCCCG
>CALYQH010000134.1 GCA_945283395.1 uncultured Ventosimonas sp.
AGTGAAATACAATCACCTATAGATGGGACGGTAAAAGCAATCCACATTAAAAAAGGAGAGGCAGTACAGCAAGGCGAATTATTAGTAGAAGTGATTAACTAATCATTAAGTTGGCCTAATAAATGTAACTTATTGGCCCAACTTAAAAGCTATTAATGTGGGCGTAAATGCTTAGGTAGATCTAATGGGTCTACTATAACATGGCCGCTTAAAGTCATGCCTTGCTTTTGATGTAAGGCTGGCTTATCGCCCAGAAAAGTAAGTGTTGTAGATGCCTTAATAGCTGTTCCATAAATTTCACCTGAATAAGCATCTAAACCAGATGGAGTGTCAATGGCTAATGTGGGTAGAGCAAGCTTATTAAGTGCGTTAATAAAGGTTTGCCAAGTGTCTGACAAGGTTCTATCTAGACCTATCCCAAATAAACCATCCACTAATAAGGCAGGTTGAATAGTGATTAACGAAAGTTGATCTATAATAGCTATTCCCTCCGCCTTACATAAAGCTAATGCCTTTAAGGAAGCGGGACTTTTGATAGGTTGAGGGATCAGTAAGATTACTTGATAATCCCGCGCATGTAAATTGAGCGCTGCCCAAATTGCGTCACCCCCATTATTTCCTGTGCCACAAGCAAATAAAATAGGGCTATTGGGCTGATAATGTTGGCTAATCCAATCAGCTATAGAGCGGGCCGCTCTTTGCATTAAATCTATCCCCGCCAGCTCTGCAATTTTTTCTATGTGGCGAAGCTCTGCTAAAGTATAAAGTGGATACATAAAAATGATTCTCCTTTTTGAAGAAAAAAGGTGAATAATTAGCTTATACCTTTTTTGCTTAAATGTGATAATTAATTTTTCTGTTAAGGAGCAAACATGGCTAGCTTATTAGCCTAATAACGATAATGGGTATGCTTCATTTTTAAACCAACGGTAATACTTTGCTTATAATGCAAAATAGCTTATTTAGTTACTCAAAAGACGATGAAAATTTTTACTAAAAGTTTAAAAACTATCTATTAGCTGAGTATGTAAAAGATTATAAGTAATTTTTATTTTAGGAGAGTTAGCTTAGCTTTTGTTAAGAAATTAAACAGGCTAAATCCGTAAAGTTAGACAAGGCAGTGAATTAGCTTATTTAAGAGGATACTTATAGGTATCCTCTTTAGTGCATTAGTTTACTCTCTGACCTGGTATAGCACCACTATCAGGACTTAATAGATAAATCTCTTGACCACCTGGCCCTGCTGCTATAACCATTCCTTCGGATAAGCCGAATTTCATTTTGCGCGGTTTAAGATTGGCAATCATTACGGTTAAGCGGCCCTCTAATAAGCTGGGGTCTGGATAGGCTGATTTAATACCAGCAAATACATTCCGTTGTTCATCACCTATATCTAGGGTTAGCTGTAAAAGTTTGTCAGCGCCTGCCACTTGTTGCGCTTTGATGATTTTAGCAATACGCATATCCACCGCAGCAAAAGCCTCATAGTCTATAGTAGGAGCTAATGGATCTTTAACTAACTCACCATTACCTTTGGGAGCAGTTTCAGCTTTTAAGTCTTTTTTAGAATCCTCTTTCATAGCGGCTACTTGTTCTGCTTCGATACGGGTCATTAAAGGTGTAAAATCATTTAGTTGGTGATCCGCTAGAAAGGTTACATAATCGCTCCAAGCAAGAGGTTCAATATTTAAATAGACTTCTGCTTTTGCAGCTAGGGCAGGCAATACTGGTTTTAGCGTAAGCACTAACAGACGGAATAAATTAATGGCAAAACTGCAAATGGTTTGTACTGCTGCTTGTTTATCGGCTTGCTTATTAAGTGCCCAAGGTGCTTGCTCGGCAATCCAAGCATTGGCTTGGTCAGCTAAAGCCATGATTTCTCGCATAGCCTTAGCAAAATCTAGGGATTCATAGGCTTCGGCTATAGTAGGGATAGTGTCTTGGAAGGTTTGCCATAATTCAGGCAACGGACTGTTAGCTGTCAGTCTGCTATTATTACCACGAGCGATAAAGCCAGCACAACGGCTAGCTATATTGATAACTTTCCCTACTAAATCGGAGTTAACTTTTTGTATGAAATCTTCAAGACTTAGGTCTAAATCATCAACCGAACGGGTTAATTTGCTGGCGTAATAATAGCGTAAATATTCAGGTTGCAAATGATTTAAATAAGTGCGTGCCTTGATAAAAGTACCACGGGATTTAGACATTTTCGAGCCGTTAACAGTCAAATATCCATGCACATTAAGCGCAGTTGGTTTTCTATAGCCAGCTCCTTCAAGCATGGCGGGCCAAAAGAGGGCATGGAAATTAACAATATCTTTTCCTATAAAATGATAAACTTCAGCATTAGAATTTTTATCCCAAAAGCTTTCAAAATCAAAATCAGGGTGGCGGCTACAGAAATTTTTGAAGCTGGCCATATAGCCGATAGGAGCATCAAGCCAAACATAAAAATATTTATTAGATTCACCGGGGATTTCAAATCCAAAGTAAGGTGCATCCCTTGAAATATCCCATTCATGTAGACCAGCATCTAGCCATTCAGCTAATTTGTTGGCTACTGAATCTTGAAGTGTACCACTTCGTGTCCATGTTTTTAGCATATTTTCAAATAAAGGTAGCTTAAAAAAGAAGTGCATAGATTCTTTAAGAACCGGGACTGTTCCAGAAATGGTAGAGTAGGGATTTTTTAGTTCAGTAGCATCATAAGTAGCACTACATTTTTCACAATTATCACCATATTGATCTTGTGCACCACAACGTGGGCAAGTACCTTTGATGAAACGATCAGCTAAGAACATTTGTTTTTCAGGATCAAAATACTGTGTAACGGGACGTGTGGCTATATAGTTATTAGCTTTTAAGGTTGAGTAGATTTGTTCTGATAATGCCTTATTTTCTGGGCTATGAGTAGAATAAAAATTATCAAATGCAACTAAAAAATCTGCAAAATCTGCACTGTGTTCAGCTCGGACATTATCTATTAATTGTTCAGCCGTAATGCCTTCTTTTTCAGCACGCAGCATAATAGCAGAACCATGGGCATCATCAGCACAGACATAGGCTACTTGGTGACCACGCATTTTTTGAAAACGGACCCAAATATCAGTTTGTATGTATTCTACTAAGTGGCCTAAGTGGATTGAGCCGTTAGCATAAGGTAATGCACTAGTTACAAGTATTTTACGCGTTGTCATGTTATTTGCCATTATTGCTATAAATATAAAATGACTATTGTACTAAATTTATGCTTTATTGCAGTGTAAAATAGTCAATATTTAATAGCATGTTATAAATAATTCTAGAAGGATGTGGCTAGATGAAAGAACAGCTTAGCTTTAAGCAGTTAATTAATATTCTAATAATGGTTTGTGTGGCCCTTATGCTATCAGCTTGTATGTCTCATCAAACAATCGAGCCAGTATCTATTGAGCCAGTTGAGTTAGACCTTAAGCCAACAACAGCAGAGGACATGTATCTATTAGCGCGTCGTTATCATTATGGGATGGGAATGCACAAAGACTTACCACAAGCATTATATTGGTATGAACAGAGTGCCCACAAGGGTAATGCAGATGCTCAGTATCAATTGGCTATGTTTTATGCTAATGGCATAGCAACTACTCCTAACATCGCATTTGCTACTTATTGGTACCGACAAGCGGCTATGTGGGGCGTTAGTTCAGCACAAATCAATCTAGGATGGTTATATTTGCTAGGTGACCAGCTGACGCAAAGTAATAAGGAAGCTTTATATTGGTTTCAGCAAGCTGCTGCACAAAGAGATGGAGAGGCTATGGTAATATTAGGAAGTTTATATAGGTATGGTCGAGCTGGTGTTAAACGTGATGGTAAACAAGCGGTGTATTGGTATACTGAAGCAGTGAAAGAGGGTAGAGCGGTTGCTATGTTTTTATTGGGAGATATGTGCCAACAAGGAGATTTAGTGGCAAAAGATGAGCAGATGGCTCAAGCTTGGTATAAACAAGCTGCTGCCCAAGGTTATCAACCAGCTATTGCGCGACTATCCCAATTAAAGTAGTTGGGCTTGCTGTAAAGCATTAACAGCTTCAAGCCAATAGGGGTTAGCTTTATAGTTCGTAGCAGGGGTTACTTTGCTAAGCATTTTATGAAGTTTAGAGGAAGGTGTTATTTTCATTCGTTGTACAGCCATTAAGGCTTGCTCTGCACCAGCTCTGTCATTACATACTAGTGCCATATCACAACCTGCGGTGAAGGCTGCTTGAGTTCTAGCCTGCATATCTCCAGCGGCGTGGGCGCCCTTCATGCTAAGGTCATCACTAAAAATAATTCCTTGATAGCCTAGCTCTGTCCTTAATATGGTTTGTAACCAAAAGCTAGAAAAGCCAGCAGGATTATTATCTATTTGATTGTAAATAATATGAGCTGGCATAATTCCAGCAAGTTGAGGACAAAGCTGCACAAAGGGTTGAAGATCGGTTTTGCTAATTTCCTCAAGCGATCGCTGGTCATTAGGAATGGCTGTGTGTGAGTCTGCTGTAACCCAACCATGTCCAGGAAAGTGCTTGCCAGTAGCAGCCATACCTGCTTGTTGCATACCTTGAATAAAAGCAGTAGCTAGCTCAATTACTTGCGTTGCATTATCAGCAAAAGCTCGTAGACCTATCACTTGGTTATGACCATAATTAATA
>CALYQH010000135.1 GCA_945283395.1 uncultured Ventosimonas sp.
GTATGGTTACTTTGAGTATTGCATTCAATAAGCCCGCCATGTTGGCTAATGATTGTTTGGGCGATAGCTAACCCTAATCCGGTTCCCTCTGCTCGTCCACTAACCATAGGATAAAATAATGTATCTTTTATTTCGGCAGGAATACCGGGACCATTATCTATAATATCTATATTAACTACCATTTTATGACGAATAATACCTATGTTAAATTGCCTTAATATTCTTGTTTTAAAAATAATTTTAGGTTTCTCAACTTGATTTCTTATGAGTACTTCCATTGCATTACGCACTATGTTAAGGATCGCTTGTATCATTTGTTCGGTATCTATCTGGATTTCTGGAATACTGGGATCATAGTCTTTGCTAAGGTTGATTTGTTGCTGACTTTCAGCAGCTATTAATTCATAGACTCTTTCTAATACTTCATGGATGTTAGCATTTTTATAATTAGGTAAAGTGTTAGGGCCTAGCATCCTATTGACTAGCTTATTAAGTCTATCAACTTCTTCGATAATAATATGTGTATATTCTTTAAAATGCTCATCTTTTAATTGCCTAGCTAATAATTGGGTTACCCCTCGAATCCCTCCTAAGGGGTTTTTAATTTCATGGGCTAGGCCTCTAATTAAAAGTTTATTGCCTTGTTGTTGAGAGGCTATTACCTCATCTTTAGAAACTCGTAAGGTATCAAGTATTATTATCTCAATAATAAAATAGAGTTGTTTTTTTTCTGTAATGGGCGTGATAATGTAATCGGCTACCAAATTTTGGCTATTAATAATTAGGCAAGCATCGTGTTTAGTACAAGGTCGTTGTTTTTCTAAAGCTTGCTGCAAAGTAATAGTATCAGTTTTTTCAACAAGTACATCATTGATAGTAAGCAAATAACAATGTTGTAAACTTTTAGAAAGTAACATTTCAGCCGCAGTGTTTAAATAAATAATCTGCAATTCATTATTTAAAAGAATAATGGAAGTGGTTAAATTGTCTAATAACAGCTTATTAAGCAACGTTTGTTTAATCATAAGAGATCATCCGATTGATGATAAAGATAAAGCAAAAAATAAACCAATAACGTTATTTTTAAGCTAACTTAATAGAATATTTAATAATATAATAATTATTTAATAACAGGCATTGATAAGTATGCACCATTTTTGTGCATTTATCGAACTATTTTGGTACCTATTACAATTTGTAAATTAATTTATATTTTCTACATAAAATCTAATAAAGTTATTTTTTACAATATAATATAATATAATATAATAGCTGTTTTGGTTTATTTAAATGGGTATAAGACTATTGTAACCATAGCTGGAGATAAAAGATAAAGATGATACAGGTCTCTGGAAAGTACCGTGTAGCCAATTTAACTAAATACATAGGCTTTATTTTTTATATGTGTTTAGGTATTTCAATGTCTTGTTGGGCTGAAAGTACACAAGATCCTTGGGAAGGTTTTAATAGAAAAGTTTATAAGTTTAATGAAGCCCTAGACCGTTATACTTTAAAGCCAGTTGCTAAAGGTTATCACTGGATTACCCCGCAGTTTTTGCAAACGGGAATTAGTAATATGCATGATAACTTAGGAGAAATAAGCAATTTTGGTAATAATACCTTGCAGTTTAAATGGCAAGATGCTGGAGTTGATATTGCTCGTTTTGGCTTTAATAGTACCTTTGGTTTGTTAGGATTCTTTGATGTAGGGTCTAAAATGGGCTTAAAGCGCAGTAATCAAGATTTTGGTTTAACCTTAGCTAAATGGGGTGTGCCCAGTGGTCCATATGTTGTGCTGCCATTTTTTGGCCCTAGTACGCTAAGAGATGCTCCGGCCTTAATTCCTGATATGTTCATGTCTGTTGGGCCTTATATTAATGATACTGCTGTTAAATACAGTATTTGGGGAGCAGGTATAATAGATACACGCGCACGACTTTTGCCATTGGAAAAAATGGTAGTAGGAGATCCCTATATTTTCATACGTAATGGCTATCTTGAAAATAGAGAATATAAAATCAAAGGCTATGTAGAAGACGATTTTTAGTCTGAGCTATGTTGGTTAATAAGTTAAAGGGCTTACCAGCCCTTAACTTATTATAAATAATTAACCATTAAAACGTTGGAAAATAAGAGTAGCGTTAGTACCACCAAAGCCAAAACTATTAGACATAACACGGTTTAACGTGATATTTTCTTTAGTTTTAGTTTGAATAGGAAGGTCTGCAACTTGCGGATCCAAGTTTTCTATATTAGCTGAACCAGCTATAAAATTACCTTCTAGCATTAATAAACTATAAATGGCTTCTTGCACTCCAGCCGCCCCTAATGAGTGGCCTGATAAACTCTTGGTAGAGCTAATAGCAGGTACATGGCCATTTTTAAATACTTCGCGAACAGCGTTAATTTCTGCTAAATCGCCTACAGGTGTTGAAGTGCCATGGGTATTAAGGTAGTCAATAGGTCCTTGCACGGTAGCTAGTGCTTGTTGCATGCAACGTATAGCTCCATCGCCATTAGGTGCAACCATATCATAGCCATCAGAAGTTGCTGCATAACCTACTAACTCTGCATAGATTTTGGCGCCTCGTTTTAAAGCATGTTCTAGCTCTTCCACTACTAACATGCCACCGCCACCAGCAATAACAAAACCATCACGATTAGCATCATAGGCCCGAGAGGCTTTTTCAGGCGTTGCATTATACTGCGTAGAAAGTGCTCCCATGGCATCAAATAAAAAGGATTGGGTCCAATGCTCTTCTTCGCCACCACCAGCAAAAATCAAATCTTGTTTGCCTAGTTGGATTTGCTCCATTGCAATGCCAATGCAATGAGCTGAAGTTGCACAAGCAGAAGAGACAGAATAGTTAAGTCCTTTAATCTTAAAAGGGGTGGCTAAACAAGCTGAAACAGTACTCCCCATAGTACGAGTTACTCTATATGGACCTACCCGTTTGATACCTTTTTCTCTGAGGGTATCTAATGCTTCCATTTGATTAAAAGTAGATGCTCCACCACTGCCAGCAATTAATCCTACTCTGGGATTAGATACTTGTTCTTCGGTGAGTTGAGCATCTTGAATAGCTTGCTGCATTGCAAGGTAAGAGAAAGCAGCTGCATTTCCCATAAAGCGTTTTACTTTTCGATCAATGAGCGCATCTAAATCTAAGTTTATTGAACCACATACATGGCTACGTAATCCCATCTCTGCATATTCTGGATTAAAGCGAATACCAGAACGACTAGAGCGAAGACTTGAAGCTACAGTTTCTTTATCATTGCCTAGGCAAGATGTTATGCCTAAACCAGTAATTACAACACGATGCATACGAATATAACCTTTAGAAGTTATCAGTAGAAGAAAATAAACCGACACGTAAGCTATCGGCACTATAAATTTCCTTACCATCTACGCTTAATGTACCATCGGCAATAGCTAATATTAAACCACGGCTAATAGTACGTTTAATGTGAATATGATAAGTCAATTTTTTCGCAGTAGGAACCACTTGACCTGAGAATTTAACTTCCCCAGCACCTAGCGCTCTACCACGCCCTGGATTGCCTTTCCAACCTAAATAAAAACCTACTAATTGCCATAATGCATCAAGACCTAAACAGCCAGGCATCACAGGATCACCTATAAAATGACATTGAAAAAACCAAAGATCTGGATGAATATCTAGTTCCGCAATAATTTCACCTTTATCATATTTTCCGCCTGTCTCATTGATATTAGTGATGCGATCCATCATTAACATATTAGGGGCAGGTAATTGTGCATTACCAGGACCAAACAGCTCTCCTCGACTGCAACTAAGCAAATCTTCATAGGAATAACTGTGCTTCTGGGTCATGTAAACTCCTTATCATTTATAATCATAGATATATATAGCCACTTACTAAACTATTAGCTATTATGATATCAACCATCTTATAGGAATAAACATGAGTGATAAATCTAATTTTAAAAGTAGTAGCTTATTAGTTAGGTGTATATTTTACCTTTTAATGTTTTAAAAATATAGGTATTGTAAAAAGGGAAGCATTACTTAATATTAAATTATATAGCTTGGATGATATGTTATAAAAAATAAAGAGTTTCGATATGAGTGATCAACAAAAGATAGCAGTACTAGGTGGCGGGAGTTTTGGAACTGCATTGGCTAATTTATTGGCGGAAAATGGTCATAATGTTTATTTATGGATGCGAGATGCCCAGCAGGCTAATTTTATACGCAACGAGCACCAAAATCCTCGCTATTTGAAAGGGGTGCCTATTAATAAATTGGTGGAACCTACCACAGATTTACAGCAGGCTATTGCGGCTCAACTTATTTTTATAGCTTTACCTTCAAATGCTCTACGTGTTGTATTACAGCCTATTGCTATCAAACTTAATAATAAAATATTGGTTAGTGTGACTAAAGGAATTGAAGCTGATAGTTTTTTGTTAATGAGTCAAATTTTAAAGCAAATAGCGCCACAAGCTCGTATAGGAGTATTATCTGGTCCTAACTTAGCGAGAGAAATAGCAGAACATGCGTTAACAGCTACTGTCATAGCTAGTGAAGATAAAACCTTATGCAGTGCAGTGCAAGCTGCATTACATTGTAAAACTTTCCGCGTTTATGCAAGTAAAGATCGTTACGGAGTTGAATTAGGC